>CBDUIU010000006.1:0-22199 GCA_965367335.1 uncultured Saprospiraceae bacterium | reverse complement strand
AATATCTCCACCATCTGCTGCCTGCCATCCACCTTCCGGTTTGCGTTGAGCGTCAAGATGAATAGCGTTATTGTCAACTTTCCAGCTGGAGCCAATAGTTTGTTTATTGAAGTTGCGCCAACCATTCAATGTTTTTCCATCAAATAATAATTTCCAGCCCGCTGCTTTTTCCGAGGCGGTCAAGGTGTTGAGCTGGTTTGTAGTTGCTTGAGTGCTTCTTTCTCCGGGCTTACCTTCGGGAATATTGTTCATCGTATACCAACATTCGGTACTCCATAGTTCATGGCCAGGGTCACTGACAAAATGATTTTGTAGTTGCAAATAAACAACATGCCCTGCGTTCATACCATCTAATTCCAGAAACACCCGTTTACGATCCTGTGAAACATTTGCTGATTTAACGGTTAACTTTTTAAGATCTACTTTGGGGCCGCCATATTCTTCTGTAGGTACGTATTTCCATTGTTTGACCAAATAGTCCTCTACGGCCCAACCATCTCCTTCTTGCAAGGGCTCTGTGAATTCTATTTCTATGCCATCTGACTTTGCACGCACCGCTAACATTTCAAATGTAGGCTTATTGTTGTATTTTAACCGCTGCAGTCCATACCAAAACTTGGAGGTTTGTTGCCAGTTTCCGGTAGAGCCAATTCCACCTATGTATAATGCACCATCCGGACCCCACACCATCCGATTAACTCCCGCCTCTAAACCTTGAATAAAACGGAATAAAGCTCCCTGGTAAGCACCGCCAACTTTTTCTACAAAGACTCTTTTAACGCCACCATGTGTTACCTCTCCATGGATCATTTGGCCTTTATAAGGACCGTCATTAATGGCAAGTGGCGTGCTTGGAGAGTTACCGATTTCATCCTGGGGTAACCACACGACAGGAAGCGTTTCCTCCAGACCTTTCACGCCTTCGGGGTCCACGGAATGAGATCCAAACCATGCTCCTTCCTGCACATGAACCAGCTTTGAAGAGGGTAGCCAGTCTCCTTGGTTGTCCGTAACAAAAAGCTCATTGTCAATACCTAGCCCGACACCATTGGGTGTGCGAAGCCCATGGGCAATAAAGGCATGGCTGCCATCTTCTTTTGCAATTTTTACTACCTTTCCTCGATCTGGTATCTGCGGCTGTTTGCTGGCACCTCCCGGGAGAATGGCCGTCGCCAAAGCTGCGTAAAAATAACCATCTTTATAAGCTAAGCCAAAAGCGAATTCGTGGAAGTTCGCAGAAACCTTCCAGCCGTTACATACCGTTTGGTATTCGTCAATCAGGTCATCATTATTACTGTCGACTAACTTAGTTAGTTCTTGTTTTTGCAGGACATATATTTCATCGTCTACTACTTTCAGACCTAAAGGCTCAGCCAATCCTTTGGCAATAGATTTTACAGACATTTGTGACGGGTCGCCGGATTGCACACCATCCACAATAAAGACTTCTCCTTCTGGTGTCCAGGTGCTTACGACTAAGCGGCCGTCAGAAAGAAAATCCAAACCGGCAACTTTAGGCTGAAAGGATTCAGGCCGCGCCTGGCTGAGGTCATAACTAGGGTGTACTTCCTCCAAAGCAAAACCATCTCCAGGGATGCGAAGAGAGCTGGTCATTGGTGGCGCAACTGCATTCTTCGGACTGTCTTTTTTGTCATGAACGATATGCAGGTCGGGGACAGCTTCAAAGGATGTAGTGCCTGGTTTTTGCCAAGCCAGAAAATATCCTTTACCTCCGGCTGCCTGAAAGTAATCGAGATTAAAAGCATGGAAGCCTTTTGCTAGTTTAATGGTGCCATCTTTCGGGCTTGCTCCGTGGAGGCCATCATGGTTAATGACCTGTTGCCCATTGATCAGCAGTTGTGAACCATCATCAGAATAGAGTCTGAAGGTATAGACGCCTTCTTCTTTAATGTCGAAATATCCTTTTATCCGAACAGAAAAGTTAGCTTCTAAACCTTTAAAATCAGCACCTTCCGCTTTAAGTTTATAAATACCTCCCGCATACAAACGTTTCCCCCCACTGCGAAGGTCACTTAGTTTAGTAAGATCTTTGTTGTACTGAAATACTTCCGCTACTGCTCCGGGAATAAGTTGACCTGCATCAATATCTTTTTGTCCGTAAACATAGTCCAGGGACTCCGCAGGGCTACTTTCTTGCTCACCTTCCGTATCGGCATCCAGCTCCATGATATATTCGATCATCGTCTTAATATCTGCTTCGGCAAGATGAGTGTGGGCATTCATTATAGCTTGTCCCCAGTTACCGCTACCACCATTGACAACTTTTTGCACTAACATGGCTACATTGTCATCTGTATTGGGATAACGTTTGGCTACCTCAACATAAGCAGGACCGACGGTTTTCTTATACGTATTATGACAAGCCCGGCAACCACTACGAGCAATAAGCCGTTCGCCCGCAGGCGTAGACTCCGCTTTGCTCTCATCGACTTTGTTGAGGTTTTCAATGGTAGGCTTCGCCAAAAAAGTAGTAGTAAAGCGAGTAGGGCCATTATTATTTAACAATAATTTTCCGGAGACATCTGTGCTGCGCAGATTTTTGTATTCACGATTTTCAGTTTTATCGATCATCCATTGCCCGTCCGTTTCAATGCGCTCAGGAACAGCAATAGAACTAACATTGATTTTTAATCCCACCTGCATCCCTTCGGGGACATTAGTTGAGGAGAACACCCGCTCAAATCCAGGAAATCCTTTTTCCGAAGAAACAAATTCAGGGCGTTCATTGATTCGGATTTTAGTCCCATTTTCCAAGGAGAGGTCAAACAGTAACTCTACATGACCATTGTTAAGTCGGTGGCCTTTGTATTCTGCATCTACTGTCTTTTCCTGCCCACCTTCTATCACATACCAGGGCTGTTTAAATTCATTGACAATCCAACCATCTCCCAGAGAAGTTGGCTGAGGACCATGTACGGTCGTATAAACGGCACCATCAAAATCAACACCACCACTCCAGGCTTTATATAAAGCACAGGATTCAGCACTATATGCCACCCAAAGTTTTTCATCTAAAGCCAAAGTGACCATTCTTGCCTGCGTATCCAATACGGAACGAAATACCCACGGGTTATGTGGCCGATTACTTTCCCCTTGCCAGGGGTCAACTGTGGCAGGAGAGGTTGTAGTATCGGATTGGCAGGCAAAATGAAAGCAAAGTAAAACTAGAGCGGTAAGCGTGAAAAAGATTCTCATAAAATGTAGGTTATGAATTAATTCACACTAAGGTAATAATTTTGTGGATTTTTATGATTTTTTAGAAAGGTTGAAAGAAAATGTTGTTAAGGAAGAAAGGCCTGCAAAAGATAAATGTCTTTGGTTTCTTAGTAAGTAGTCTAATGGGTGAGATATTATTTCAGGGTAGTTGACAGATAAATTCTGAAATGGTGAAAATTCTTACGGGATAGTATAAGAATACTAGACTAAAAATCTATCTTTCCCCGGAAATTAACGACTTGTATTTTAAATCTAAACAAATGCCTAATGAAAAAGCTAATTAAGTTTTTCTTGATCGTGCTGTTTGTTACCGGTATACATACCATAATAATGGCTCAAACGGAGGGACTTTCCAAACACGCAATTTTTTACAAGGTTTTGCAGGTTGACCATTTTACTCCCGCCAGCAATGACAATGCTGACTGGTTTGATGATTTTACAACAGGTGGAGAATTTGGTTATTCGTACAATTTTACGGAAAGGTTAAGTTTAAATATCCCATTAAAATTAGGGATAGCCAATTACCCTATTCCACCTAATGATAAGTCAGCCCCGAGGTTTACTGGAGACAAGCTTTTTTTTAGTGGAGACATAACTGGATCTTTTCGGTTTTTAAAATTAAAATCCAGGATCAATCCATATATTATGGCTGGCGTCGGAGCCTTTAATCGCGATGGAGATAACTGGTATGCTCAGATTCCCGTCGGTGGAGGTATTAATTTTCGCCTGGCAAAAAACTTCTACCTGAATACTCAGTACGAACTGAGATTTGCTCCGGGTGATGATAACTTTGATAATAATCAGTTAGGGATAGGTATTTGGATGCCATTTGGCGGAAAAGAAAAAGAAGAACCACCTGTGGAATTACCACCTGCAGATGCGGATGGCGACGGCATTGCAGATATAAATGACAAATGCCCCCAAGAACCAGGAATGGCAGAGTTTGAAGGTTGTCCGGATACAGATGAAGATGGAATCCCTGATAAAGATGATGACTGTCCTGAAGTAGCAGGTGATGCCGCCTTTAATGGTTGTCCGGATACAGATGGAGACGGTTTGGCTGATGCAAAAGACAAGTGTCCTGAAGTCGCTGGACCGATCGACAATAATGGCTGCCCAATTCAGGATACAGATGGCGACGGTGTACCTGATGCCCAGGACAACTGCCCGGATAACGCTGGCCCTGCTAGCCTAAACGGATGTCCAGATTCGGATGGTGACGGGGTTGTTGATAAAGATGATCAATGCCCGAACACAGCTGGTTTGGCTGCTTTAAACGGTTGTCCGGATAAAGATAATGATGGTGTGACAGATGCAATGGATAAATGTCCGGACAAAGCGGGACCTGCTTCCAATCAGGGTTGTCCTGAATTGAAGAAAGAAGAGAAAGAGGTACTCAAATTTGCTATGCAGGCCATTGAGTTTGAAACAGGCAGCACTCGTCTTAAATCCAGCTCCAACCAGGTATTGAATCAGGTGGCAGATATCCTGAAAAAGTATCCTGAATACAATGTTAGGATTGATGGTTATACAGATAGCGTAGGTTCAAGAGCAAGTAACCAGAGTCTTTCTGAGAAAAGAGCCAAGGCCTGTTATGATTATCTGGCGTCAAGAGGTATTCCGCTCAGCCGAATGGCCTACACAGGCTACGGTGAGTCTAATCCGATTGCCGATAATATAAACAAAGAAGGTCGCCAACGTAACCGTCGGGTTGAATTTAATATTTATATCCGATAATAGACAGATAGGTTAAAGCCTCAAGGAAAAACCGGTGTCACAGGTTCTGTGGTACCGGTTTTCTGTTTTTTATTTGAGTAGGAAAAGATGCAAATTTATGCGGTTTATTTTTTTTCCTTCATGCTTGCGAGATGTCTTAATATGGCTTGCCGCTTATGATGTCTCCTAAGTTCTTCCGCCGGAATACCAAAGTAAGTCTGTCCTCCGGGTAAGTTTTTTGAAACACCCGATTTGGCTGCAACAATTGCTTTGTCTCCTATCCGCGTTTTAGCTGCGACACCAACTTGTCCGTATAAGATGACCTCGTCACCAATTATTGCCTTACCACCGATACCCACCTGCCCGGCAATAATACAATGTTTACCGATCACAACACCATGCCCCACATGTACCAAACAATCGAGCTTAGTCCCTTCTCCAATTATCGTATCTCCAGAGACTCCCCGGTTGATCGTACAATTGGCTCCGATATCCACTTGGTCTTCAATGACCACCCGGCCTCCGGAATGCCATTTTTTATAATGATCAGGGTACCGTTTAAAATAAAAAGCATCCGTACCAATGACGGTGCCGGCCTGAATCCGTACCCGCGCGCCAATTTGAGTGTGCGCACCGATATAAACATTCGATTGAATATAAGCGTAAGCACCAATTCGTACTTTAGGACCGATAGTGACATTAGGCTCCAAAATAGCAGAAGGATGGACGATGGCGGAATCATGTATAATGGTTGATAATGGCTCGTGAGGCATATACCGATTCATCAAGCGATTATATTGTTCAAAAGGCTCAGGGTGAATCAAAATGGCTTTACCCGGTGGGCAGTCTGTAGCTTCACTAAACAAGAGGACAGTAGCCGCTGATTCCAGTGCAGGCTGAAAGTACTTGGGGATATCTGCAAAAGTGAGGTCGCCTGACTGAACCTTATGAATCTCGTTGAGACCATAGACAATAAGTGTGTCGTCGCCAATAAGTTGGGCATTTATTTGGGCAGCTAGATCTTTAACAGGGATGGCTTGAGCTAATTTCATAGCCCTAAGGTAATGAGCTTGGCCTCAATCTTGAAAATTCACGGAAATTTTTTCTCTATAGCAGAACTTAGAAACAATCTAAAAAACAAACTCTCTTTTGGCGATCTTTGATATTGCCTAATTTTTCTTTTTCTTTGCAGGGTATTTATCTGGGCTGTCGTTTACAGCTTCTTTTTTAAAAAATAGTTTTAAAGATCATAAATCATGGCGGATCAAATTCCAAACGCGGGTAAAAAAGGTGCTTGTCTGGGCTACTTTCTGATCGGATTTTTTTTATTCATGGCGTTGCTGGTTTACTTGTATCGCATTAATTTTACTTTAGAATTTCCGTGGAACGGGTAGGGTATAACTATTAATATGTGACAACCCTTCTATTGTCTATTTTTAAATACAGAAAATTTTCGGCTAAAACGCGGTGATCCTTTTATTGTAAAACGCATGCAATAAAAGCCGTTCTCCCATGTGCTCACATCAAGTTCAAGCGTTTCATCAGGTAAAGCATCATACAGCTGTTCTCCGACAGGACGACCATTAAGGTCATATATTTTAATTTCAGCTTCTTTTCCCGCGTATTCACTCAAATTCACAAAAAGCGTTTCTGAAGTAGGCACTGGATACAGGCTCAATTGCTCTGTGTCAAAATCAACATCAACCTCTACGATATTAGTTGCTTTTTCAACACCATTTATTTCATGCTGGATCAGCCGATAAAATGATTTACCGGGTAAGGGCTGCCCATCTTCCGTTTGGTATTGAGTAGGGCCGGCAGAACGATTTTCACTGGGAATGATTTTAATTGCAGCAAAATGGAGGCTATCCGTAGCACGCTGTAAGGTGAATTGCTGGTTCTTAAAATCGGTATTTGTAATCCAACTTAATAAGACTCTTTTTCCTCGAAGCTGTGCAGAAAGTTGTAGTAATGCTCTTGCGGGTTCAGCATAAAAGATGATTAGGGTATCGGAGGCGATATTTGCATTGCCGGCGGTGTCCAGTACTTGAGCCGCAGGTAAGACCAACTTTACTTCACCGCTTAACTGAGGAATAATAGGAACAGAGAAATTTTGCCCGACACCATTCAAAGGGCCAATACTTCCATTAACTACATGAAGGTCATTGTTTTCAAAGCCAACAATAGGTTCGCTAAAATTTATTTTAACGTTGAATTGGCCAGAGACAATGACACTATCGGTGCTCAGTATTGCAAAAGGCGGCTCCGTGTCTGGTGTGACCAAAGTAGTGGTATCCTCATAAACAATAATCAATTCATTAGAAGGAAGGTTATTATTTCCAGCAGTATCTTGTACCTGAGCTGCAGCAACCTGAAGTCGAATGGTTCCTGCTTGTATTGGGGAAGCAGTAAAGAGATAAGAGTCATCACTTCCTGATAAATTGGAAATGGTAGCATTCTGTGCCGCAATATCTGTTACTGCAAAGCCATTTACCGGCTCATTAAAAGTTACATTCACCAGGAATGGACCATTTACTATTGTATTTGCAGTTTGCAAGTTCACTGATGGGGCCTGTGTGTCTACTTGCCCATTACCATCTACTTCGACTTGCAAGGCATCGATCACACTATAAAACATGCCGGAGCTATTTAGCATTGAAAGGTCTCGCCCGCTAAATTGCAAACGGTAATTTCCTGCTGCACCAAAAGTAACATCTGTCGTGTTATTGTTTTCCGGATCAAAAAGCACTGCTCCGGGACCACTCTTTTTTTCCCACTGTACAGGCCAGTTATTTGCCGGTTGTGCATTAAAAAATATTTTCCCTTGAAGCGTAGCCTTTGAAGACGCATTAATACTTTGGTCATTACCGGCATCTGCAAAATAGCCGGTGGTGGTGCTGGGCCAAGGCCAGGGAGGCGTACGCATAGGCAAGAAATGTTGCCGAAAAAAGTCAAAACGGCCATTCCAATATTCTTGCGGATGGACGTGTCCAAGGTCTCTGGCGTGTAGAAGCACTTTGGTACCTGACAGTTGATTAAAAGCAGCCAAGGAGGTCGCAGCAGGACAAACGTCATCCTGGTAGCTAATAACCATTAAAGCTGGCCCCTGGTAGCGCTTCGCAAAAAATACGGCATCATAATAAGCACTGGCGGCTAGGGTGGCTGCTTCGTGGCTGGCAGAACCAACACTATTCCTGGAGTTATCTAATAAGTAAGGAAACCCGCTAGCCTTGCCAAACGCTAATCCAGCATGTTGGCAATAAGCCGGATTGGATACTGTTAATAAATTTACCCGATCATCTAACCCTGCCAGCATAATTGCCAAACCACCGCCTTGGCTTACGCCGGCTACCCCAAGGTGTTGCTGGTCGAAATCAGAACGAGTGAATAAATATTCAATGGCGCGTAAGCCGGCTTGGACCGCCCAACGGAAATAATAGCTATCCGGATCATCAATATCATTTGGTTGATAAGCATTTGGGTCTATAGCATCCGGCTCGGCATTGTGGATACTAATCGTGAGTGAAATCGCGCCACCTTGCTCCGCTATGGTTGGATCCGACTGTACAATGTTGGCACCATCACCGAAAGAAGGCAAGCTTAAGATGGCTGGAAAAGGACCGCCCCCCTTTGGAACACTTATATAACCATAAACGCGACGGTTAGCTACCGTGGCCAGATTAATTCGGTAGGTAGTCGAATAGGTAGTTTGACTGATCTCCGTGAGTTGAGGATCAATGGAGATACTATTCAGTTCTGCTTTTTTTCCTTCCCAAAAAGAATCAAAATCCGCGGGTTCATTTACTAAAGTTGAGATTTGAAAGGGATCAAAGACAAGACTAAGGGTGGAAATACTATTTCCTTGCTTCACCTGGGCATGAACAACTCCAGGCTCCTGATAGACGAAGGGAAACCTCAGGGGCTGTCCGCTTGTCAGATTGTGAGTTCCAGTCTTTAAGGGAGATGTAAATCGATCAAATATAAAAGCGTATTCGACAATACCAGATTGAGAGGAAGAAAGTACTAGCCAGGCAGTATCGCCGGGCGAATAAGTAGCCGTTTGTCGTTCGGCCTTTAACTCAAGCTGAGCTTGTAATGAAAATAGGCTCCCAAGTAGTAATAAAAGTAGTAGTATGTTTTTCAGCAGCATAATCAATCATAGTCAGATTATAAAAAAAACAGGGTGTTGCCGAAAGTGTGTTGGATAGCAGAGCGGAGATTGGGATAGGAAGTAAGATACGACAACTAATGGAAAAAAGGAATTAGTTGTCGATATATTGTATAGGAGAACAAAGAAAAAATTAAATGTCAGGCAAAAGGTAGGTGAGTTCAGCTAAGTTTAAAGTATTAAGACGGAATAATCTCTTTGGCAGCTTTCATAGGAATGCTTATACATTGTTTTTCCATGTAAGCCATCATGCGTTCCATTAATTCCAAAGTGTTCTCATCAAGCTCATCAAGCTCTTTGCGAAAAACATTATTCATAGCATGCGATTTAATCGCCTTGATCGCTTTGGGTACATGATGCATCGCCTTTTCAATTTGGCGCTGTTGGTAAGCTTGTTGAAAAGTAGATAAGTTTTTATTTAGGATTACCTGAGCATGAGTAACCTCTTTTTCGCGAAAGGATAAATTTTGTTGAGCGATCAGGCGCAACCCTTCAATCTCAATATAAGTGGTATTAAAACCTTCGGCGACCCGGCGATCAATATTATTAGGAATGGATAAGTCAACCAGGACTTTGTGCTCTGATTCACCCTTTAATAACTGTTGGTACAAAGTGGTATCGATGATCGCTTCGGTGGAGCCCGTACAGACAATCATTGCATCAAACCCTTCTTTATGATCGGATAATGATGCAAGAGGCATTGCTTTTCCATCCACAATACCAGCCAACTTTTCTGCTTTTTCAAGGGTGCGATTATAGACAGTCAAGTTATTTAACTTGTATTTATGTAAGAATTTAGTCACCAATGTATTGGTTTGTCCCGCACCGATCATTAAAACCCGTGCGTCTTCTGGTAAGCCCGCTTTGATCATTTGTTGAATCGCTAACGACGCTACCGAGATGGGTTTCTCACCAATCCGGGTACGGGAGTACACTTCCTTTGCGGCTTCTACTGCAAAGCGCATGGCCAAACGAATATAGTCTCCGGTGAGTTGCCAGTTTTGGCATTGTTTATAGGCAGACCGGAGTTGGCGAAGAATTTCTCGTTCTCCAATTACCATAGAGTCAGTAGAGGCGGCAACGTTATACAAATGCCCGATGGCGTCACGGCCAATGTATTGACTGACCATCTGTGGAAGAGCCTGTTGAATCTCAATAGGCATATCCGGGTTGATGGTTGTAAAAAAACGATGGATAAAATCAGTGGTAATGTTTTGTTCACTATGGAACAAAAACATGATGCGGTTACAAGTAGCCAAATACATTACCTCATCCAGGTCGAAGGATTGTTTTAATTGCAGGAGTTGCTCTTCCGGTGATTCAGATTTAATCACAAAATGGGAGAGATTGTCCAGCGTGGTTTCCCGGTGAGTAATAGTGAGTATGCGGTATTTGCCTAACATCAATTGGTGGAAATAATCTATCGTTTATCTAAAAAAAAGTTGTTAAGGCTTTCGAATAATATATAGAAAGGGATCCTAACAACTTTCAATGCAAAAATACCTTGCCAAAATTAGTTATATGTCACGGTTCTGTAATTATGTTTTTTTTAAACAGCTACGCACAAATTTGCACAAAAAAATCCCCTTCAACCCAAAGGCAGAAGGGGCTACATCCCAAAAACAGATATTGAGTAAGGCGTTCACAACTTGAAAAGCGCGAACATTACTCAATCAGGTTTTCGATTTAGTTCCACTACAATTGTGGATTACATGAGATTACAACTGCTGTGAAACAATTGTTGATAACAACAAGAAATCTGCTGAACCAAGGTCACAACTCCCTGGCGCAAATAGTCGATTTAATCGACTGAAAAAGGATGATCACAGGATTAATAATTTGCCGAAACATCACCTAAAGTAAAAACACTAAAAGGGATAACGACACAAGGTCATTTGCTCCTTCTAGTTAACAAAGAATTTTGTATAGCTTTCTCACAGACAATGGCAACAATACGTTACCTTTGCTAGACAAAAATCTCTTCTTCGGGCGCGTCACCTGGCGGTAATACCGGCAAATGTTTGCAATTGAAGTAGGAAGATTTTAGTTTGATCGCCCCGCCTCCCAATGGGTTGATCTAATTCGGTAAATGGGAAAAAAGTTCGGTAGGTAGTTGGGATGCAAGGCAGATAGATAGCCTTTACATATTATAAATATCTTTCACGCAAAGATAGCTCTATTACCGCCAAAAATTTATACCCTAAATGGGGTATTTTTAATCAGCGCTTTCATGTATATGTTTTCACAAAGTCAAGCTAAGCAAGCCTCCAGCTATTTTACAAAGCAATTACTCCTATGGTTTGCTACTAATCACCGACCCTTACCTTGGAAAGGAATTAAGGACCCTTATCTGATTTGGTTATCTGAAATTATTCTTCAACAAACTCGGGTGGAGCAAGGCCGGGCATATTATGAAAAATTTCGGGATCGCTACCCTACAGTGAAGCATCTTGCAGCAGCTTCGGAAGATGAATTAATGAAAATGTGGGAAGGCCTTGGCTATTATTCTCGTGCTCGTAATTTACATACCACCGCCAAACGTATCGCTGATGAATTTAATGGCGAATTTCCCAATGACTATGAAACTATCAAATCTTTAAAAGGTGTGGGCCCCTACACAGCGGCTGCTATCGCCTCTTTTGCTTTTCAACTTCCACATGCCGTTGTTGACGGAAACGTTTACCGGGTACTTTCCCGTTTTTTTGGAATAGAGACACCGATTGACTTAACAGAAGGAAAAAAACAATTCGCACAGTTATCAGAGCTGTTGCTTGACAAAGAACAACCAGGTCAATATAACCAAGCTATTATGGATTTTGGTGCGACCCAGTGTACCCCCAAATCCCCGGCCTGCCATTCTTGTCCTTTGCAAAATAAGTGTATTGCTAAAAGAGAAGCACTTACGGCTTTGCTTCCGGTCAAAGCTAAAAAACTTAAGAAACGCACCCGCTATTTTAATTATTTAGTATTAAAAAATAAAGACCGAAGGTGGATCCGTCGAAGAGAAGAAAAAGATATTTGGCAAAAACTATATGAATTTCCATTGATTGAAACGAAGGATATAAAAGAGATTTCCAAGTTAAAAACTACTCCGGAGTGGGCCGTTTACTGTGGTGGGAATTCCTCGTTAATCCGGCGATCCAAACCGTTCTCACAGCAGTTGACACACCAAAAGATCATTGCGATCTTTTGGGAAATAGAAGTGGAGCCAATTGATTTTCTAAAGGGGAAAGAAATTATTGAGGTCAAGCGAGAAAACTTGCGTAAATTCGCATTCCCAAAAATAATCGATTTGTATTTACAGGATAATTCGCTATATTTAGAACTATTATAAGCACGGCTTTAGGAGATGTATTTTTTGTGCTTAAAAACTTCAATAAAATGATTAACAAAGTATTATTAATTGGAAACCTAGGTCGGGATCCAGAGGTTAGACGTTTAGAGTCCGGAGTAGCAGTCGCCAAATTTTCATTGGCCACGAATGAAAGTTATAAAGACAAAAGTGGTGAATGGCAAACCCTTACGGAATGGCATAATATTATAGCCTGGAGAGGATTAGCGGAACGAGTAGAACGGGAATTGAAAAAAGGGAAACTTGCTTACGTAGAAGGAAAATTGACACATCGTAAATATCAGGATAAAGATGGAAATGAGCGTTACACGACAGAGGTTGTAGCCAACGTTGTGCGCTTATTAGAACGACGGGAAAATTCCGGATCTTTTGGAGATAATATGCCAGGGGCAGAAGATATGCCTCCTCAAATTTCTGCAGATAATAACCCTGAGCCAGCCATTCAATCCTCGCAGCCTGTTGACGTATCCACAGGGGGAACAGGTTCTGGTAACAGTGGTGTTGACGATGATTTACCATTTTAAAATACGACAAACAAGCGGTTTACAAAACCTGTGTAACCGCTTGTTCGTTTCTATTTTTGACTAACCACCTCTATCATTGGATCCGGAACCTGGTAATTTATATGGCTTTGCGCTCCTTTGGTTCCTCCCATTGGCGATACCGAGTACATCTGGGGTTATCATCGCTATCTTACTAGTGATCTTTCTGCTGTTTTGCTCTGCTCTTATTTCCAGTTCGGAAGTTGCCTTTTTTTCCCTTTCTCCTGATGAGATGAAAGAGTTGAAAGAGGAGCAAAGTCCGGAGTCTGACCGAATATTAGAATTGCGTGAAAAACCACGTACACTGCTAGCTACCATTCTGATCAGTAATAATTTCATTAATATTGCCATTGCGATTATCTCCAGTTTTGTCATTGAACAGGTACTCTCCTTAGAACGTATGGAGATTTGGGCACAACAATTACTAAATCAATTTTCCTTTTTATCTTTTGAGCCTGCTACTTTTGGCAAAGCCACTCATTTTATCATTACCGTTGGTGGAGTCACCTTCTTACTAGTATTATTCGGGGAAGTTGTTCCCAAAATTTATGCACGTCTTAATAATATGTGGATAGCCAAAAAAATGTCTGGTATTCTAACAATGTTACAGTCTTTTTTCAATCCTGTTAGTCAGATTATGGTGCGAGGGACGAATATCATTGAGCGCAGGTTGAGTAAACATGCGCAAAACACGGCTAGTCGGGAAGAGATTGACCAGGCTATTGAACTAACGGTGAAGGAAGATCAGCATGAGGTTTCTGACATTGATATTCTTAAGGGTATTGTCAAATTGGCGGATGTTTCGGTTACACAAATTATGCGATCTCGAGTGGATGTCGTAGCGGTTGATTTCCGAGTTAGTTTTGGTGAATTACTCAAAGTGATTCGAGATAAAGAGTATTCTCGTATTCCGATATATGATGAAAATTTTGATAACATCACAGGGATACTGTACGTAAAAGATTTAATCAATCACTTGGATGAACCAGATAATTTTGAATGGCAGCCCTTGATTCGAACGAATGTATTCTATGTTCCGGAAGCGAAAAAAATCAATGATTTGTTGAGAGAATTTCAGGAACAACACTTACATATGGCTATTGTGGTAGATGAATATGGCGGCAGTACGGGAATTGTTACCCTGGAAGATATCATGGAAGAAGTAATTGGCGAGATCAGAGATGAATTTGATGACGAAATTGAGGTGGAGTTTATAAAGCTGGATGATCATAACTATGTATTTGAAGGAAAAACGCTGCTGAATGACGTCTGCCGGGTCATTGGTGTAGATACGACTACTTTTGATGAAGTACGGGGGGACGCGGATTCGATTGCCGGACTCATTCTGGAGGTTACCGGTCAATTCCCTAAGACCGAGCAAGAGATCCGCTATAATGATTTTGTGTTTAAAGTCGTTACGGTAAGTAAGCGTCGGATCGAGCAGATTCGGATTACCGTTCCTAAATAAAAGATATGTTGATACGATTGACTTTAATATTGTGCGGATGTATTTTCCTTACGGCTTGTACGGAGGAAACAAATGTTACTCCCAAACCACGGGGTTTCCCCAAAGTCCTTTACCCGGAACGGGGGTACCAGGAATTTGATGAATCTTACTGTGATTTTACTTTTCAATATCCAATCTATGGGGAGATCCAACGGGATACCGTCTACTTTGAACAAGCGGCAAAGAATAGCTGTCAGTTTGATGTTTATCTGCCGGTTTTTAATGCCCGTATCCATTGCACCTATTTTCCGATTAACAAGGATGCCACCTTCGAGAATCTTCGCTCTGATGCTTTTAAGTTTGCCAACAAGCACAATGTAAAAGCATCCTATATTGATGAATTTCCTATCCAAAAGCCGGATGGTACGACGGGTTTCTTATTTAATATTGAGGGCCCTGCAGCTTCACCATTTCAATTTTACCTTTCAGACAGCACCCATCACTTTTTACGAGGGGCGCTTTATTTCAATACGGATGCCCGTCCGGATTCCCTGGCTCCAGTTTTTGATTTTGTTCGCCAGGATGTACTGCAATTGATTAATTCCCTGGAATGGGAAGCCAATCGTTAGAACCTCAAGTGCTTTACCGTCAAAGAATTATTTATCAACTGTTTCAAGGAGTCGATTCCAATTTTTAGATGAAGGTCTGCAAAGCTTTTAGTAACACTTTTATCACTGGCCTCTGTTTTGACACCTTCGGGAATCATTGGCATATCAGAAACTAATAACAAAGCACCTGCGGGAATATGGTTTTTAAATGCCGCGATAAATATAGTTGCCGTTTCCATATCCACAGCAATTACCCTGAGATTTATTAAATACTCTTTGATGTCTTCGCGGTGTTCCCACACTCTTTTATTAGTAGTATAAATAGTGCCGGTCCAATAGTCCTGATTATATTCGCGAATAGTGGTAGAGATAGCCTTCTGTAAAGCAAAGGCAGGGAGCGCTGGTACTTCAGGTGGCAGGTAGTCATTTGATGTGCCTTCTCCGCGTACGGCAGCAATAGGTAAGATAAGATCACCTACTTTATTCTTATTCGTTTTGATCCCACCGCACTTACCCAGGAAAAGGGCCGCTTTAGGTTTAACCGCAGTCAATAAATCTATAATAGTTCCGGCATTTGGGCTACCCATGCCAAAGTTAATTATCGTGATCCGATCCGAAGTAGCACTAATCATACTACGATCCTCTCCTTTGACTTCAACTCCATTCCATTCCGCAAATTTGTAGACATAGCTACTAAAATTTACGAGAATAATATAGTCCCCAAATTCTTCTAAGGTAGTTCCGGTATAGCGAGGAAGCCAGTTCTCTACGATTGCCTGTTTGGTCTTCATGGATCAATAGTTTTGATTAAACATTCGATATTAAGAGCATATCAAGCTCTAAGGTATAAAAAAGGGTAGCCATTTTTTTGGCTACCCCTTATATTAACGATTTAATGTCATTAGTAGTTGCGACGTTTATTGTTTTCCAAAACTACCTCGCCAGGAACATATAACGTTGGCGCTCTAATTCCCGGAAAAACGGATCCTTTAAATCAGGTATAAAGCGAATTGATTCTCCGGTAGACTTCATCTCTGGTCCTAAGTTTTTATCTACATTAGGAAATTTGTCGAATGAGAAAACTGGAACTTTGATTGCGTACCCATCCAATTTTTTTGTAATCTCAAAATCTTTTAACTTATGAGTGCCCAACATCACCTGAGTAGCAATTTTTAAGTAAGGGACACCATAGGCCTTGGCAATGAACGGGGTGGTCCGGGAAGCCCGTGGATTAGCTTCAATTACAAAGACCTGGTCGTTTTTAATGGCAAATTGGATATTGATCAGTCCCCGAATTTTCAACGCGAAAGCGAGTCGTTCGGTATATTTGATCATGGTATCTACAATCTCCTCGGAAAGGCTATAAGTTGGAAGAACAGCGGCACTGTCACCTGAGTGAATACCAGCAGGCTCAATGTGCTCCATAACGCCCATGATATGAACCTGCTCTCCATCACAAATTGCGTCAATCTCTGCTTCTTTAGCTCGTTCCAGAAACTGATCAATAAGCACGCGGTTATCAGGCATATGTTTGAAGATACTCAATACATGGCGCTCTAACTCGTCATCATTAAGTACGATACGCATGCGTTGACCACCTAATACATAAGAAGGACGAACCAAAACCGGATAGCTTACTCTGCGAGCAATTCCAAAGGCTTCGTCGACATCATTGGCAACACCGTATTTAGGGTAAGGGATATCCAGCTCACCCAGCAGGTCAGAGAATCGACCGCGATCTTCGGCTAAGTCTAAACTATTATAACTGGTTCCGATGATATTGATGCCGCAAGCATGCATTTTTTCTGCCAGCTTTAAGGCGGTCTGCCCGCCAAGTTGAACGATGACACCTTCTGGTTTTTCCAGCTCGAGAATCTCCATTAAATGTTCCCAGTAGATTGGCTCAAAGTAAAGTTTGTCGGCAATGTCAAAGTCAGTAGAAACAGTTTCCGGGTTGCAATTAATCATGATGGCTTCCATCCCAGCATCTTTAATAGCCAACAAACCATGCACGCAACAGTAGTCAAATTCAATTCCCTGTCCGATCCGGTTAGGTCCGGAGCCCAAAACCACTACTTTCTTTTTGTCAGAGGGGATGCTTTCATTCTCTACACCAAAGGTCGAATAGTAATAAGGTGTTTGTGCTTCGAACTCTGCGGCACAGGTATCTACAAGTTTATAAGTTCTTCTAATGTCTAGTTTTTTGCGATAGCGGGTTACTTCCTCTTCCTTGATTCGCATTAACCAGGCAATCTGTGCATCAGAGTAACCAACGGTTTTAAGCTCAAGTAAAAACTCAGGTGTGAGATCCTCGGCCACATTAAAACGCATCAGTTTTTCTTCCAGCCGTACCAGGTGTTTGATCTGCTTAATAAACCAAGGGTCAATTTTAGTAAGCCGGTGTACCGTTTTCTCAGGGACTCCCAGTCGAAGAGCATCTTTTAAGCGAAAGATGCGATCATCACTCGCTTTTTCTAAGCGCTCCAAAATATCCGAGGTTCTAATCCACTCCTTTTTATCTGCTCCTAATCCATTCCGGTTATTTTCCTGAGATTGACAAGCCTTTTGTAAGGCTTCCAGGAAGTTGCGACCGATGGCCATTACCTCTCCAACGGATTTCATTTGTAAGCCTAAGGTATGATCGGAGCCATAGAATTTATCAAAATTCCATCGCGGCATCTTAACGATGACATAATCCAACGTGGGCTCAAAATAAGCAGAGGTAGTTTTGGTGATCTGGTTTTTCAATTCATCCAATCGATACCCAATTGCCAGCTTGGCGGCAACCTTAGCAATTGGGTAGCCTGTAGCTTTGCTGGCCAGGGCGGAAGATCTGGATACCCTTGGGTTGATCTCAATGACGATCAACTTTTCCGTTTCCGGGTCAATAGCAAATTGAATATTACAACCACCGGCAAAGTTGCCTAATGAACGCATAGCCTTTATGGCCTGGTTCCGCATTTCCTGATAGGCCGTATCTGAGAGCGTCATCGATGGAGCTACTGTGATGCTGTCTCCGGTATGGATACCCATTGGGTCGAGGTTTTCCACGGTACAGATAATAACGACATTGTCACTAGCATCACGAAGCAGTTCTAGTTCAAACTCCTTCCATCCCAATACTGCTTTATCGATCAGGACCTCATGCACAGGTGACAAATCCAGGCCTCTACGCAAGAGGGCATCAAACTCTTTCTCTTTATGGACAAACGCTCCGCCGGTACCACCTAAAGTATAAGAAGGACGAATGACGAGTGGGAAGCCAATTTTTTGAGCAGCATCTTTTCCTTCCAAAAAAGAGTTAGCGATCATAGAAGGAGCAACACTTAGCCCTTGGTCAATCATATGAAGGCGGAAA
Source organism: uncultured Saprospiraceae bacterium (assembly GCA_965367335.1). Taxonomy (GTDB): domain Bacteria; phylum Bacteroidota; class Bacteroidia; order Chitinophagales; family Saprospiraceae; genus CBDUIU01. The sequence continues at coordinate 3,771 of CBDUIU010000006.1, read as the reverse complement.
GCTTCCCGGTTCTCTGTCAGGTCAATCGCAGCAATATCAACACCGATCATACGGACATTGTACTTTTCCCAAACCCCTTGCTTGTCTGCCTCAATGGCAAGGTTGAGCGCAGTTTGGCCGCCCATCGTTGGAAGAACCGAGTCGATTTGTGGGTGTTCTTCCAGGATCTGTATCAAACTCTCTACGGTCAGTGGAAGCAAGTGAATATGGTCTGCGGTGACCGGATCCGTCATAATGGTCGCCGGGTTAGAATTGATGAGAGAGACTTCGATACCTTCTTCTCGCAAGGAACGGGAAGCTTGGGATCCGGAATAGTCAAACTCACAGGCCTGGCCTATAATGATAGGGCCGCTACCGATGATCAGTACGGATTTAATAGTAGTATCTCTTGGCATAATGTGAAAAAGTAGAGTTGGATTAAATTTGCGCGCAAAAATAAGATAGTTAACGCATTATTTATAATAGATTAGGACTCTAAATCAATTATTCTTTGACTTGTATAGTCAGCGGAGCAGTAAAAAACTCTACTCGACTGGTAAAGTGGTGCTTCTCATTAACGTCCATTGTGTTTGTTTTTCGAATTAAATACAGATTTCCTTTTCCCAGAGAAAGGGGGGCAAGCTGGTCAGAGGTTAAAATAATTTCCGACCAACGAGTTGGCCCAGGCACCTCAATAATGGTGGATTTATTTGAGGCATCAGTAAAAAGAAAGATTAACTCCTCTGCTGCTCCTAAAGGTTTACCCTTCCATACCACGGTCATGCCTTTAGATCTTGTCCATCCATCTTTTACCAAGAAAGCATCAATCCTCGCAACACCTATCTGGTGGCTTTGTTGCTTATTATTTCCATTAATAAATGAAAAAGTGTACACCGAATCCACCGGACCGTTAAGTACTCCCCGATAGCTGGTACCTTTTGCTTTTAATTCCCGTGCAGCCATTAGTTGATTATTAATCATTACTTGTTTAAAGGTTCGAGGACGGGCAGTAGCTAAGGAGTCTCCTTCGAAAAAGCTGACTTCTCCCTTTACCAACGGTTCGTTTTCTACGAGGCGTAGATGGAATTCAGCAAATAACTTACTTTGACCCTCTTCCTCCACACTGGCTGGTTGACAGGCCCCAAATAAGATAAGTAATAAAGTTAGCGGTACTAAGTGAAGACGTTTCATTTTGATTGAATGTGTGGCGGATCAAAGATACATTTTTATCGCAATCCTGAAGAAAGCCTTTATCTTTGTGCGCTCTCTAAAGAAAGTAATTGTCTCGTATTATGGAAAGAGTATTAGTAACAGATAGTGTACATCCTTTATTAATTGAAGGCTTAGAGCAAGCTGGTTTTCAAGTAGATTATGATCCGACTATTCCCCTTGAGCAAGTGCGAAAGGTGGTTGGTGACTACCATGGCATGGTCATCAATAGTAAGATATTAGTAGATCGACAAATGCTGGATACGGGAAAGCAACTGGAGTTTATTGGTCGCTTAGGCTCTGGTTTAGAAATTATTGATTTAGAATATGCGGCCCAAAAGAGTGTACGGGTGCTTAATTCACCAGCGGGAAACTGCAATGCAGTAGCAGAACATGCGCTGGGTATGCTACTCTCTTTAGCTAATCACTTGAACCGGGCAGACCGGGAGGTGCGACACATGGTTTGGGAGCGGGAAAAAAACCGGGGTTTTGAGTTACGTGGTCGAGCTATTGGCCTGATTGGATTTGGTCATACGGGGCAAGCTTTTGCAAGAAAACTTCTAGGAATGGAAGTAAAAATTTTAGCTTATGATAAATACAAGAAAGGGTTTTCTAAAGCCTTTTCACATGTGGAAGAAGTTGGACTGGATCAGCTAAAAAAGGAAGCGGAGATCATTAGTTTACACTTACCGCTTACTACGGAGACAAAGGGCTGGATCAATGCGGACTTTTTAAGAGGCTGTCAACAAAAAATTATTTTGATCAATACTTCCCGAGGCACAATTGTCCCCACGAAGGATTTAATTACACTTTTAGATAATGGTCACCTAAAAGGTGCTTGTCTTGATGTGTTTGAAAATGAAAAGCCTACGACATTTTCAGCAGAAGAAAAGCAAATGTATGAGAGGTTGTATTCATTCGAAAATGTGGTATTATCACCGCATGTGGCAGGCTGGACCAAAGAATCTAAAAGGTTGTTAGCGAGTATTTTACTCACTAAAATTTTGAATAAATAAACTGTTATGCTACTGGATTTGCCACTTGGAAACCTGACTTATAGGTAAAAATTGACTGCGCAATTGCGATAAATCTGCTTTACTTTGTAAGACCTTATATACAGACTAACTATATCAAAAAACCTTACTACTATAAGTACTAGAATGTAGTATAGGTCTTTTTTATATGTCAGGTGTTTGACAGCCGACAGTAAATGTTTTTTGATAGGTCTGTTAATTTTCTTAACATTGCAGGTCATTCAGACGAACAGGTTTATCCTCATTTATAAAACTTAATGTATGGTACGGTATTTACTACTCTCACTCATTTTTTGTCTTGCCGGAACCCTTGCTTACTCCCAAACGTCATTACGGGGGAAAATCAAGGATGGAGACTCCGGAGAAGACCTAATCGGCGCTAATGTCGTTCTTTACCAGAACGGCAATTACAAAGCTGGTACCAGTACGGACTTTGATGGTAATTACAACATCAGTACTGATCCAGGAACTTACGATGTAGAGATCTCTTACATCGGTTTTCCAACCAAACGGGTTGCCGGAGTATTGATCAAAGCAGGTCAAGCCAACAAGCTGGACGTTGAAGTCGGTGGCGGTGATGAATCTACTGGTATTACACTGGATGATATCATCGTTGTGGACTACAAAGTCCCATTGATCGAACAGGATAATACGACCTCCGGTCAAACGATTACCAGTGAACAAATTAGAAACCTTCCCACTAAAAACGTAACTGCTTTGGCAGCACAAGCAGCCGGCCTATCTCAGTCAGATGAAGGTGCAGCAGTAACTGTTCGGGGATCACGATCCAATGCTACCAACTATTATGTGGATGGTATTCGTGTTCGTGATGCAAGCAGTCTGATCCCACAAACGGAGATCGATCAACTTCAGGTCATCACGGGTGGTATTGAGGCACAGTATGGTGATGTTACTGGTGGTATTATTTCCATAACTAGTAAGGGGCCTTCCAGCAAGTATACAGGTAGCATTGAAGCTGAGACTTCAGAGTTTCTGGATCCTTATGGATACAACTTACTTACAGCAGCACTCAGTGGGCCTATCTTGAAAAAAGATAATGGAGAGTCTATCCTTGGCTTCCGTTTCTCCGGACAGTATCGTTATCAGAAAGATGATGACCCACCGGCAACGGATATCTATTATGCTACGGATGAAACTCGTGCTGCGCTGGAAGCTAATCCGGTTACAACACTTGGAACGACTTCAATCTCAGCAGCGGAAGAAATTGGCCAGGAAGGAGTTGAGGTATTGGACTATAAGCCTAATGAAGAAAGCTACCGACTTGACCTAACGGGGAAATTGGATGCTCGCCTTAGCAATAGTATTGATGTGGCTTTAACTGGGGCATACTCTTATTCAAAAAATCGTTTTACGCCGGGGAATGCCTTAAATGGTCGTTCCTGGCAGGTATATAACTCTCAGAATAACCCTTATGATTATGACACGCGTTATCGGGCTAACTTCCGTTTCCGTCACCGCTTAGGACAATCCGGTTTAAAGGCTGATGGGGAAGAAAGTAAAAAGGGATCTATCATTCGTAATGCACAAT
>CBDUIU010000005.1:0-22487 GCA_965367335.1 uncultured Saprospiraceae bacterium | reverse complement strand
ATTTTTCTAGGTTAGAACCCTTGTTTTTTCGTAAAATTGCCCTGCCTTATAACCTGTACCATCAAATAAATCCGACTGAGATAATGAATATCAAGCCCTTCCAGGCCGTCTACCCGAATTTTGATTATATCGCATCCGCAGATTCCTTCTTCGGTACGGTTAAACATCAATATCCCGAATATAAAAAGAATGGCTTTTTTCAAAAAGCAGCACAGGAATCATTTTACATTTATGAAATCCGTAGCCAAGTGCGAAAACATACTGGACTGATCGCCTGCTCTGATATTAATGATTACCTCGAAGGTAGGATTAAGCGGCACGAAAATACCTTAACTTCCCAGGAACAAATGCAAATGCAATTGATTCTGAGCCGTAACGCAACTGTAAAGCCTGTACTTTTAATCTATCCTGAAGTTAAGGAGATCAACGCCATCATTGCAAAGCATCAACAGGAAAATGATCCATTTTATAGTATTACTTTTACGGAAGGTGAACAGATACATACATTCTGGGAAATCAATGAGGGTCAAAAAATTCAGCAACTTCAACAATTGTTCCTCGAAAAGGTTCGGCAAACTTATATTGCGGATGGACATCATCGAACCTCAACAACTGCATTGCTGCATGAACGTTTTCAGAAAAAAGGTCCAAGGCAATATGATCTCTTACTAAGTGCTTTTTTTACCACTAAGGAGATTCAAGTACATGATTTTAACCGAATCATTATTGGGTTGGATGAAATCAGTTCTGTCCAATTCATGGCAAAGCTTTCTCAATATTTTGATATGGAAGTGATTAACGGTCCAGCCATGCCTTCTCAAAAACATGAGTTGACATTATTTATTAAAAAGGAATGGCTCCGCTTGCGCTGGAGGCCGAAAGTTTTAGCAGAATGTAAAGACTTACCCGTCATTCTTGATGCTAACCTGCTTAATGAAAAGGTACTGTTTGAAATGCTAAGTATTGAAAATGTACGTAGTGATCATAGGGTAAAGTATGTAGGCGGACCAGGTAGTATTGATGAGGTAAAACAGAAGACGATTAAAGATGAGCATCGAGTAGGTTTTTGTCTTTACCCTGTGGCATTAGAAGATTTGCTACAAACAGCAGATAAAGGATTGTCAATGCCACCTAAGTCTACTTGGTTTGAGCCTAGGATGCGCAATGGGCTGATCGTTCATGATTTTTAGCAAAGCTGATCTGATATAATACAAAGGGTTTTATTATGCGAAAAATTACTGCTGACTACATTCATACCATCACTTCCGACTCCATTCCAGAAGGAGTTGTCGTACTAAATGATGAAGGGAAAATACTTTCCGTTGATTTACGGGATCAGCACCAAGAGAGTGAATTGGAGTATTTTGAAGGAGACATAGTCCCTGGCTTTGTAAATACGCATTGCCATTTAGAGTTATCCCACATGATTGCTAAGGTGGATACTGGCACCGGTTTAATTCCCTTTATTAAAAATGTAGTTACTTTTCGTGATTCACCGGAAGAAGTGATTAAGGCTGCAATTGATAAGGCAGATCAGGATATGTATGAAGCAGGAATTGTAGCTGTCGGCGACATTTCTAACAAGATAGACACATTTCATAAAAAAGAAAGCAGTGATCTTCGCTATTATACCTTTGTAGAGATGTTTGATTTTATGCAGGACAATAGAGCAGAACAAACTTTTGATCAGTATAAGTCGGTATTTGATGCTTGCGACGTCAGGAGTAGCAAAAACAATAAAAGTTGTGTCCCCCATGCTCCTTATACCGTATCCAAAACCCTTTTTCAAAAAATAAAGGAAGTCAATAGTCCAGGAGCTACAGTTAGTATACACAATCAGGAAACAGCTGCGGAAGATAGACTGTTTCAAAAAAAGGCCGGTGCCTTTATTGATTTCTATCGAGGGTTTGATATCTCATTAGATCACTTTCAGGCATTAGAGAAGAACTCCATATTTTATGCTATGGAACATATGGATCCGAATTGTAAAACACTGTTCGTCCATAATACAATGACAACAAAATCAGATATTGAAGCTGCTCAACAATGGAGTGATAAGGTGTATTGGGCAACCTGCGCGAATGCAAACCTTTATATTGAAAATCGCCTACCCAACTATCAATATTTTATCGATGCTAATGCCCGTATGACCATCGGTACGGATAGCCTTACATCTAATTGGCAACTTTCTATCCTAGAAGAAATGCGGACAATTAGCCGTTTCCAGTCTTATGTCCCGTTTACAACTTTACTTCGTTGGGCCACCCTTAACGGTGCCGAAGCCTTAGGCTTTGATGATGAGCTGGGCAGTATTGAACCCGGTAAAAAACCAGGGCTAAATTTGTTGAATCTGGAAAATGGAAGGATAGGTAGAAATACTACCATAACAAGACTCTTGTAAAAGCTGGTTAATTGCTAAATAATAAAGGTTGAACCAATTGTAGTTATTTGTCCATTAGGTGTAGTTCTATTGTTTTACGCTCCTTTGAGAAATCCAAAAAATCATACTTTTTTTGAAGCTCCATCAGAAAGTTTAATTGTTGTTGTAAAAATTTTTGATGCGCTGCTTCTTTCGGATGGAAGGGGCGATGCTTTAACGCTTTACTCAGTCGTTCCAATCTTTCCAAAAGTACTTTGGCATCTTCACTAAACATGCTGGATTGAAAGTGTGACCAAATATATTCTATGGCCACCTCATTTGGATGTATCATGTCAGTATCATAGAAACGATAGTCCCGCAAATCATCTAATAACAGTTCGTAAGCTGGATAATAGTGTACAAATGGTAGCATTTTTTCCAAAGTATCAATCGCTAGTGATAAGGATGCCTTGCTTCGATTGTTTTCAATAAAACCATCTCGTAAATGGCGGACAGGGCTGAGGGTCAATATGATTTCAATTGTGGGATTATTGGATCGGAGTTGAGAAAAAAGGGAATGCAGCCGAGCTGTAATTGCATGTGCAGACAGGCGCTGACGTTCAAATAATTGACTAGGTAGTTTATGGCAGTTAGCAACAGTTCGTTTTTTTTCCAAATGCCAAAATACATGTGCTGTACCAAACGTGATAAGTAGTCGATTACAGACAGACAATTGTTGGCTAGCTAGATTAAGTCTTTGGTTTATCTCTTCCAAGGCGACTTCAGGAATGGGGTTAGAATAATGGCCATGATGATCAAAGCTATGCCATAAGCCATTATGTTGAAATAAGTCATTCTTGGAATAAGCTGTCGGACTGATCATGCGCTCTAAAGCATCTGCAATGCTCATAGGGTTATAAAGAATACCAAAAGGATTGAGCAGTAGATCAAATTTAGCTTCTTGTAACTTTTCACCCAAATGAACGGCAAAACAAGACCCTAGCGACAATAGTTTGTCCTGGTGATCAATTTTAATCGGTAAAATTGTAGGTTGTAGAGGTGTTCTAAAAATGGAATGCATAGCTAAAGGTGTGATTTAATGGGTATGGATGTTTTGCCTAAACCTACAAAATCTTCAAAGCAAATGTGTATCTTTATCGGCGCAAATTCATAGACAAGATATTAGCAATGGGATTTTTTGAACGGATATTTGGATCGGAGAGCACGAATGAAGTACAGCCAGCAATCAGATTTGGTCGCTATAGTGATGCTTACAAGAGTTCTAAACAATATGACGCCTGGGATAAATCTTTAGAGAAATTTGAAGAAGGAGCATATCTGGATGCATATCGCGACTTTTTTAGTTACCTACGTGATGAAGAAGAAGACAATGTGCGATTTTGGGATATGGAAGGAGGAATTGCCTTCGAGTTATTCCAAGGCTCGAAAAAACTTTGTGGATTTGCGGATGTTCGAAAAGTAGTTGTTTCGGCGAAAGTAGTCAGGGCAGAAACTCTGAACATTGGATTTATGAGACAGCTTATCGAGCAGAACTATGACCTAAAATATAGCCGTTTTTCTTTGGATAACGACAACAACATCACCATACAATTTGATACTTATACACTGGATGGATCTCCCTATAAACTTTATTATGCGTTTAAAGAAGTTGCTACCAAAGCAGACAAGCATGATGACCTGCTCCTGGACGAGTTTGATTCGCTTAAAGCATTAGAGGTTGATCATTTGCGTGAATTAAATCAAGTAGAAAAAATAGCCAAATACAATTATATTTTTAAGGAAATACAAGAGGTGTTGGAAGGCCTGGAAAAGGAAGGGCCCAAGCTATCACAGTACCCTGGAGGAATAGCTTATTGGCTTTTGCATTTATGTTATAAGTTAGATTACCTGACCAAGCCGGAAGGGTTTATGATGGAAACTTTAGAGCGTATTCACCGCATGTACTTTACGAATGATGGTAAATCGACAGATAAAAAGATTGCCATCATCCGCAGAGATTTGAAGAAGCTACTAAATCGCCCCCGGGAGGAGTATTTCAAAGAAATGTATGAGGTGACCAGCACTTTTGGTATTACAAGCCCGGTTAACCATGATCGTGTGGTAAGCTTTATAGATGGAGAGTTGGGAAATATGGATTGGTATCAGGAAAATGGCTATTCACAAATTGCATTAGCTGTACCAGGTTACATCATTGGTTATTGTTTGTTCAATTATGCTTTGCCTTTCAAATTACGGAGGCTGACTATTTTGCTTCTTTAGGTTTTCAACTTCCTTATTATAATTTTGAAAACCAAAGCTTAAATAAAAAGGCCATCTTAAAGGCGATTCGACGAATCAGCGAACAAAATCGGGGTAAATATCCCAAATTAGTTCCGGTTACCAATCAGTTGAATTTTACATCTTTACCGGCATTTGCAAAATCCTATTTGCTGATGATCCGTACTTTAGAAATGACCAAGTCAGACATTTAGGAATGAAAGATATCATCGAGCGGTTCAAACAAGTCGTTGTTCAGATTGCTACACCGCATAGCACGGGGACTGGATTTTATTTAAAGAAATATAACTTGATTGTTACCAATGAGCATGTCGTTAGAGATAACAATTCCGTAGTGATTGAAGGAACCCAATTTCCCAAACAATTATCTCGTGTTCTTTTCTCCGACCCCAAGCATGATTTAGCTTTTTTAGAAGTGCCTGAAAGTAATGAGATGCCAAACATTCCTTTAGCGGAGCAAGCTGATTTGACTGAAGGGGACTTAGTTATTGCGATTGGTCACCCTTTCGGGTTGAAATATACGGCTACTCAGGGTATTGTTTCCAACCTGCAACATCATCAACATGATATCGATTATATTCAGCATGATGCTGCATTGAACCCAGGAAATAGTGGTGGCCCTTTGGTTGGGCGTAATGGAGAAGTCATCGGTATTAATACCTTTATTCTAAAGGATGGGAATAGCATTGGTTTTTCTTTGCCGGCTAATTACCTCAAGTCTGCCATAGAGGCGTTTGATGAAGTAGGGCGTGTGCAAAGTACACGTTGTTTTTCCTGTTCAAAGGTAGTAACTGCTGATACAATTGACCGAGGATATTGCCCTAATTGTGGCGCAAAGATCATCTTGCCGTCTGAAATTGAACCTTATGAAGCTGCAGGAGCAGCTAAAACGATCGAGGATTTATTGGAGAAGACAGGCCATGATGTGGAGTTGTCCCGGAGGGGACCAAATGTATGGGAAATCCAGCAAGGAAGCGCCCTGATCAACATCTCCTATTATGAAAAAACTGGCTTAATTATTGGCGATGCCTTTCTATGCCGGCTCCCTACGGACAATATCAAACCATTATACGAATACCTGCTTAGACAAAATTTTTCGATTGAAGGACTGACGTTTAGCGTAAAAGGCCAAGATATCGTTTTGTCTCTTTTAATTTATGATCGTTATCTGAATGTTGATACGGGAATGAAGTTATTTACCTATTTATTTGAAAAGGCAGATTTTCACGATAATATATTAGTGGAAACCTATGGAGCGGTGTGGCGTAAAGAAGGTAACGATGATCAGGTAAAATAAAAATAAGCGTGATAAATAGATTTTATTTTTTGAACTATACTAAGTTTAGTCAGCCGGGCGTTAAATCAGCGCAATCACACCCTTAGATATCAGGAAAAATATTAACTTCAGGTCCTAATTTGATTAATTAGAAAGATTTTAATGTTTTAACCCGGTTTCTGTGAGTTTCCACCCTGATTTAACTTTTTTCTACCCCAAAAGGCTTTAAATATCCTTTGAATTTGGCTAACTTTACTTTTTGTCCTCATAACTTTTGACGAAAAGCTGTAATTCCGTGACATATTTTGCAAAAGTCATCAATTTCAGCTTTCAAATTTTATCTAATGGAAAGGAAACATTTACTTATTATTTTCTTCGCTTTGTGCACCTTTTTTACGGTGCGTGGCCAGGATATTCACTTTTCTCAATTCTACCTGTCTCCGCTTAATCTTAACCCAGCAATGACCGGGCAGATGAATTGTAATGTCCGCTTAGTTGCTAACTACCGTAACCAGTGGGCAAGTGTCCTAAAAGCGAACGCCTTTAACACCTATTCTGTATCTTATGATCAACGCATTCCCGTGGGGCGCTATGATTATTTTGGAGTTGGAGGTACTTTTTGGGGCGACAAAGCAGGATCACTCGATTTTGCTACTATGCAAGGCCGTTTGGCCTTGTCTTACAGTAAAAAAATGGGAGGCTATCGCGGTCTGTCTCATTATCTCGTTCTTGGTGCAGAAGGCGGTATTTCCCAGCGAAGTATTGACTGTTTAAAGGCCCAATGGGGGACTCAGTTCGATGGAAATGGCTACGACAATACACTAAACTCTTTGGAAAATCCCACTAATGAGAATTATATTTTTGGGGACCTTGGAGCTGGCTTGTTATGGTTTACAGTTTTTGACGAAGACAACAACTTCTATATCGGTGGGGCCTATAGTCACCTAAATCGCCCTAATCAGTCTTTTTGGGATGATGAAGAAGACTCTTTGTTTAGTAAGTTTACCGTTCATGCTGGAGGTGAGTTTTTAGTAGGTGATCGATGGGGGTTAGTGCCTGGTGTAATTGCGTTGTTTCAGGGGCCATCCTTTGAGTTCAATGCGGGCACAAGTTTTAAATTCTTACTTGGCTCAAGTAGAACAAGTAATCAAGCTTTTCAGATTGGCGGCTGGATGCGATTGGCAAATCACTTTGAAGATAGCTTTACCTCGGACGCTTTTATCATCAATACACGCTTTGATTACGAGCAGTTTACGATCGGCTTTAGTTATGATATAAACGTTTCACCTTTGAAGGCTGCAAGCAATGGTAATGGTGCTTTTGAGTTCGCCCTGGTTTACAAAATCTGTGGTCCGGAAAAACGGAATGTCTATTGTCCTAATTTTTAAGAATAACCTCGATATAAGTAAAAATGTCTCGTTTGCGAATTATGCAAACGAGACATTTTTTATTACATTTGCGGGCCTATTACATGGGCGTTTTAGGATGTTAAAAAATAGGAATATAAGTTTTAATTTGCTATCTTGTCTTTTAGAATATGTAAAATATAACTGCCTCAATTACTTATAAGTTAAATTTAAATGGATTGGCAGGTTATTTGCAAAATTATTATCTATTAATTGAACAGCAGGGAAGAATTGAACAATCACCTTTTCTCCTCTTAAAAAATCCTGGGATATGTTTGTAAGTAATAAATAGAAAGCGACTACAAATACTAAAAAAAATGGAATTGTGCCAACACCTAGTTCTAATGCTTTGAACAGTTTAGTTCATGGAACAATGGTTGAAGGCACCATCAAATCAGAAAGTGATATAAGAGTTGATGGTGTAATCAAAGGTGCACTGAATTGTAAATCAAAAGTTATTATTGGACCTACTGGTGCGGTAGAAGGTGAAATTCGTTGCACCAATGCAGTGGTTGAAGGTAGCTTCGAAGGTACTTTAATTGTTAGCGAATTACTCAATGTACGGGAAACAGCAAAAATCCGTGGCGAGGTTAAAACAAAACAATTGATCGTTCAATCCGGAGCTCTATTTGATGTAACCTGTACGATGGGAAGCAACTCTAATAAAGGCACAGATTCCTTAAAGTCATCACAAAACATTGTCAAAACAGCCACAAAACAAACAGCCGAAGCCAAGTAAGCCAAGAGCTAGTGTAAATGTCCTTAAATACTCCGGGATGGCATTCCAAATGGTTGTCATTATGGTGATTGGGGCGTGGGTTGGACAAATGTTAGATGAAAAAATGGCCACAAATAAACCCTGGTTTACCATTTTATTTGGATTGATAGCAGTTTTTGCTTCTCTTTATTTAACGCTGAAGGATTTTATCTTCCAGGATAAAGAATAAAACTTCAGGCTTTTTTGCTTGGCCATAAAATACGTCGTTTCGACTTGATCGAAGCGACGTATTTTGTTTTTAGTAAGCAGATTACTTTCTTTGTAGAACTTCATTAACTTGCATCTTTGTCTTGAATGTATGTTTAAACTATGAACCGTCAACGCTTTCTGATCCAGTTAGGTGTCTTTTCTATTTTTGTAGCGCTGATTAACACAGCGCTACATCAAATACCTCAAGTTGCCCCCCACCAATTATTAACTTGGTCTGGTTGGTTCTTTTTTACTTTTTTTAGTTTGCTAATGTATATTATAGGGGAAAGAGCTGCAAACAGTAAAAATAAACATCATTTTACAAATGTTGCTTTGGGGTTTACAGGAGGGAAAATGTTTTTGACCTTAATAATTATCGCAGGTTACAGTGAGTTGGCTGAGCCGGAATCCCGTTTTTTCGTCCTTCCATTTATGATTACCTATCTTTGTTTTACTATCTTTGAAACCTATTTCATGATGAAGTTGGGCAAAACTAAATCTTAAAAAATGATACCAGGCAAAAATGTTTTCCAGATAAAATTGAATGAGGATAGCCACCAGTTCGAATTTTCTGATAAAGATTTACAGCAACTCGATATTAAGCGAATTGATGATCATAGTTTTCATATACTTTTTAAAAACAAAGCTTATCATGCTGAACTTATTCGGGCAAGTTTTGTAGATAAAAGTTTACACCTCAAAGTGAATGGGAAATCCTTTGAACTTCAAATTGCAGATGAATATGACCGATTGGTTGAGAAAATGGGACTGAATAATCAAGCAGCTCACCAAGTCAAAGATGTCAAAGCTCCGATGCCTGGAATGGTGCTCAATGTAGCGGTGGCTGTTGGCCAAAATGTGCAGCAAGGTGACGGCTTGTTAATTTTGGAAGCAATGAAGATGGAGAACGTTATAAAAGCCCAAGGAGAAGGTGTTGTAAAACGAATTCACGTTGAAATGGGTACAGCAGTTGATAAGGGACAGCTTCTGGTAGAAATGGAATAACCCTGGTTGGTTGAATTAAGTGCCATAAAGTATCACGAATAAAAAAGGCTGCTCATTTGAATTTGAGCAGCCTTTTTTATTATCTGGGCTAGTCTCTAGTCGAGATAATTGTCTTCAAAGAAAGTAGCGTATCCATCTAATTTTTTAGCCCGTAAAATTTGGCGATAGTTACTTTGTGTGATCGGATAGAGTTCGTATTTGGCCCTGGCAGGCATAAACTTCTCTTTGTTTTTCTGTACGCCATTAAAGTACTTCATTGCTTCATCCCGGTTTTTAAATCTTCGAAGTACTAATACGGGCTGTTCCAGGTTATCTCCCAGCGTAATTGTGGTGATTTTGATACGATCCAGTTTATGGTTTGCCAGATTGTAGTTGGAAACTGCAATTTTTGCCTCCTCAGTTTTGACACTGGCCTTGTCCAATACAATCATCAGATAATGACTTGATTTATCATTGAGTCGGAAATTGCTCTTTGCTAAATTCTTATCTGACTTGGTAGCACCGCCTAAGAGCCGAAGAATTTCATTAGCTCGGATTTGCTCAGGTGAGTCAGGATACTTAGCCACCACTACTTTTAAAGCATCGATATAGGCTTGCTTACCTTTAGTACTCCCCGTACAGATAGCAGTCAATAAAGCGAATTTAGGTTTAAGCTCATTCGTAGGCCCGAAAATAGAATCCGCTTTAATTGCAAGTTCATAAGCCTTTTCGTATTCGGAGTTATCGTAAAAGCTATAAGCCTCATTATAATATAAAATTAATTTGCGCTCTTCTTCCTTATTAGCATTCAGAAAGTCCGGGTCAACGAGTGCGCGCGCGTATTTTGATTTACTGTAATTTTTAACAATCAAATCTTTGTATTGATCAGCCTTTGATTGTTCTCCCAGCTCGGTATGTGCTAGATAAAGATAATACCATGCTTCCAGGCGATGCTCTGTATTTGGATAACGGCGTAGTAAATCCTCGAAAGTAGCAATGGATTTGGCGGGGTTCTCCAAACGATCTCGGTAAAGAATCCCAAGTTGATGCAGGGCGCTTTCAATTTGCTTGTTTGCCGCATCTTTTGCTTGTGGGCTATCGGGAATATTGCCAAGAATTTTTTTCACTTCTTCCATGGTAAGTTGCAAACTAGTCTCTTCTGCCAATTCATCAATATTCCCTTCCTGAGACTCTTTACTACTAGATCGTCGCCAATTATCTCTAAGGGGGCGATCTCCCCATTTACGGTTAAAATCCTTTTTGCCACGTCTCACCTTTTTATCGTCATAAGCAAAAAAGGTACTAGCAGTAGAGTTAGTACGACGTGAGTTACTAGCACGTTTTATATTAGCTGCCTTTAAGCTTTGTTCTTTTAGTTTATTGATCCTTTCCTCTTCTTGACCTTTTTTGATTTTGGACGCCAAGGCTAATTTTTCCTCATCAGAGAAGGCAGATAGGGTCAGTAAACTATCTTGCAGTTTAATAGTTTTTAAATTCTCAGCTATATCCTTGAGGTTTTCTTTATAACTTTTTACTACTGGATATCTTTCATCTGTATTTGGCATTAAAGACAAGGTGCTACTGAAATATTTTTCTGCTTCAATGTATTCTTCCCTTTCAAAATAGAGCATTGCTAGCTTATAATTAGATTCTATTTTTTGAGGTTCGTTATTGGTGTTAAGGTCAATGGATTGGGTGAGGTACTCAATAGCATTTTCCTGATCATTGATACTTAAGGCAATATCAGCCATTACAAAATAGATCTGGTCTTGGTATTCCTCGTTCTTGATGTCTTTGAGCATCTTGTTCAGATCTTTTAACACTTGCTCGGGCGTTGCCTGGCCTTTTTTCCAAGCGCTTTGAGCCAGGTTGAGTCTGGAGCTAAACTCCATATCGTAGGAAGAGCTATATTTAAGTGCTAAATCATAAGCAGCAAATGCTGCATCAGTGCGCCCAGCTTCCTGGTGAATTTGAGCAATGATATAAGCATAACGAGATCTTTTCTCTTTCTCATCTTCAAGCGCTATGGCTTTCTCCAAATGAGGAATAGCTTCATCATATCGCTTTTGTTTTATATTAAAATGAGCTCGTGCGGCTGCCAGATCCCGACGGATATATTTAAACGTTTTACTGTCGGACTCCAACTCGCTCATGATGCTTGATGCCTGATCATAATCATCGCGCTCGAGGAGATTGAGCGCCTGCCAAAGTCGAATTTCTTGATAGGCAGGACGATGTTTAAGAATATATTTATCGGGCTTTTCAAGGTCTTTTTCCAGATTACTGACAGTAATGGCTTTTGGCTGATCCTCCTTCTTTGACTTTGCGGCTTCTTCACTGCCAGCTTTTGGCTGATCTACTATTTTTTCTCCTTTTTTCTTCGCTTCCTCTTCTTTGGCTTTTCGCGCATAGTATTCTTTTTTGAGCTGCGCCTTAGTTTTTTTCTTTTTCTTTTTACTAGCAGGTGATTTTTTCTTCTTACTACTGGAGGCGCGTTTTTTCTTTTTCTTTTTCTTTTTGCTGGAAGGGCCCTTTCTTCGTTTCTTTTTACCTTTTTTCTCAGCCTCGGCAGCTCTTGCAGCCATTGCTTCCGGATTAAACTGCTCAACCGCATAATTGAAGCTATTCTCCGCATCTTCGTAATCCTGCTTAAGAAACTGCGATTTAGCCAGAAGGAGATAGCAGTCATCATCCCAGTGACTACCACGGTGCAAGGTTACTACAACAGAAACTTTTTTGATCGCATCATCCAATTGGCCCGCTACTTCTTGTGGGTTAGGTGCTGCCAAATAAGGATAAACCGGTAGCAATTTATTGTAATTATCTTGATGCTGCTCTTCTAACTTGGCAATACTCTCTGTTAGTAGTACCTTTGCATTAAAATAACCGTTATTTCTTGCTGTGACGTTATTGTATGCCTTTGAGATTCCCTTACGTGCCGTTTTGCGTTTTTGCGTAGCACATGATGCTAACAAAGCTAAAAGGAGAAGGAATAAAGAAAATTGAAATAAACGTTTCAAACTATTTTATCGTTTTGGTATTATACCTTTTATTATAGGTAAAAGTTGCAGATCGAGCGCGGAAGCTCGCCGCTAAAGTATAACTTTAGCAGCTGCAAATTTATTTTAATTTTTGTAAATATTAAGAGAGTATCTATGGCGGACGAATCCCACGAAAAGCAAAGCATGATGGAGCGCCTCAAACACAACTATCGTTTGGTGGTTATGAACAATGAGACTTTCGAAGAAGTAGGCTCTTACAAGTTGTCGTTGCTTAATGTTTATATTTTAGCCAGTAGTGTTGCTATTCTGGTAGCATTATTGGTGGTTGCGTTGATTATTTTTACGCCGATAAAACGTTACATTCCCGGCTATGGCGATGTCAAGGAGCACGCAGAATTATTGCGGTTGAACCAAGAGCTAGAAGCTATGGAGGAAGAACTGGTTGCGCAGCGAGCTTATACGGAGAATTTTCGTAAGATTTTGGTTGGAGATGTGGAAACGGAGGTTGAGCAATCAAAAGAGGAAGTAGATTTACCGGATAGTTTGTTAATTGTTGAGCGAATCCAGGAAGATGAAATACTTAGGCAGGAAACAGAGATCAACGAGCGATTACATGAACGTGAGTTGATGGCCAAAACGGCAAATTTTAGTCCTAGACAAATGCCGTTAGAACAAATTTATTTTATTCCGCCACTTACCGGAGTTATTGGAAAGGGGTTTAACGCAGCAGATCGCCATTATGGTATTGATATTTTAGCTCCTAAAAACACGCCGATTAAGGCAGTGATGGACGGTTATGTGGTAGCTGCAGACTGGACCCTGGAAACCGGTCAAACGATTGGAATACAACACGCTAATAACATTGTCTCTTTTTATAAGCATAATTCTGCCTTATTAAAAAAAGCTGGAGACTTTGTAAAGGCAGGAGAAGCTATTGCAATTATAGGAAATTCTGGGACTTTAAGCTCAGGACCCCACCTACATTTTGAGTTGTGGACTAACGGAAAGCCTATTGATCCGGCTCGCTATGTTAATTTTGAGTGAAAAGTGGAATTTATTGCTTTATCTTGGAACTATTGTTGCACCCTAGCGCTTATTCGTGTACGAGTTACAGTATCTTGTATTATCTTTGTGGTCCTAACCAGATTTTGACCACCTTGATCATTTTTTTATTTTTAGAAACAAAGTGATTATTTATGGAGTCTAATCAACAGTTAAAAGAAGCTTTCGATGAAAAGGGGGACCACATAAGTCCAATATTGCCTGACGATGTTAAAAACTTCCTTGTCGATATAGATGGAACCGTTTGCGATGATATTCCCAACGAGGAACCTGAACGGATGTCAACCTGCTTACCTTATCCAGATGCACTGAAAATGGTGAATAAGTGGTTCGATGAAGGGCACATTATTACTTTTTTTACATCGAGAACGGAAGAACACCGCGAAATTAGTGAAGCATGGCTGAAAAAACATAATTTTAAATACCATGGCTTACTTATGAATAAACCTCGTGGTGGAAATTACCACTGGATTGATAATCATATCGTTAAAGCAACCCGATTTAAAGGGAAGTTTACCGATTTAGTGATTAAGACAAAAGATATTGAGGTCTTTGATCACTAAAAAGCCTAAAATGCAAATGCATTTATTGGTAAATTGGAAGACGTCGTAGGTCAATATTGGTCCTATGACGTCTTTCGTTTTTTAGTTTGTATAGTTTAACTAACTATATCTCTTCTTGAAATAAATGCTGTAAAGCAGGAACCAAATCAGGGTGCTCAAACTTAAATCCTAACTGTTCTATTTTATCCGAGCTTACTTTAGTGCTAGATAGAATTGTCTCTGCCATTTCTCCCATACCTAAGCGTATAACAAAAGTTGGGGTAGGCATCATAAGGAGTGTGATATTTTTAGCTTTGCCAATACTTGCGATGAGTTCTTTATTCGTTACAGGGTTTGGGGCAACACCGTTGAAAGTGCCTTCAATTTGCTCATTCTCAAGGGCATATATAAATATGCGGCAAAGGTCATCAATGTGAATCCAAGAATAATACATGCTGCCATCACCAAAATAGGAGCCGATACGAGCATGTGTGGAGAGCATCATTTTTGGTAAAGCACCATCCCGAGTGCTCAACACAATACCAATCCGTATACAAATAGTACGAATACCTGTTTGTGCGACTTCGGCAATAGCGCTTTCCCAGGCAATACAACTTTCAGGTAAAAAACCTGAATCACCTGGAGGTGAAGTTTCTGTCATCTCAGCCTCTCCACGATCACCATAATAGCCAATAGCTGCTGCTGCGAGATATGCTTTAACTTGATGATCAGTCGATAATAAAGCTTTTTTAATAGTCGCATTTGCTTGTGTCCGACTGCTAATGATTAGCTCTTTTTGCTTATCTGTCCAATGTTTACCAACAATACTAGCACCAGCTAAATTAACAATGTAGTCCGTATCAATGAGTGCGTTTTTATCAATTGTTTGCGCCTTAATATCCCAGCTAAATGTAGGATAGAGCTCTTTCCCGCTTACCCGGCGACTTAAATGGACAACTTCATGGCCTTTTTTAACTAATAGTTTACTGAGGCGGGTTCCGACCAAGCCACTTCCGCCAGCAATCAGAATTTTTGACATAATTGATGCTTTGCAGGTTGAAACAGAAGAAGAGACAAGAGGTTCAATCAATTGCCTAACTATTAAAGTTTGGACGTAGTATCAACATTTGTGCTGTTTAGCAACAGGTTCTAAAATTCACCGTACTTATGCAGGCAGGCCTTCTTAGCATAGGGAGATTATCATTGATGAAGGTCTGACGGAAGTGACTAATAAGATGGAAGGTGAACGCGGTCAAATTGTTAATAATACTTTTATCTACCTGTAACAAAAACTAAGGTTTGTCCGATAGAAGTGGTTGCGCTATCTTTGTGCACCTAAAACAACCACTTTGAAACAGGTAATTTCGAATTTTCTTAAATTTCTCATATTTCTCGGTATCGGCTTGGGGATCCTGTATTACGTCTATTTAAGACAAGATGCCGCTTATCAGGAAGATTGTATTCTCAAAGGTATCCCACCAGAACAATGCGATCTTATCCAAAAGATCCTAGGTGATTTTTCTAATGCAAACTATTTCTGGATAGCGCTCGTGCTGATCTGTTTTATGATTAGTAATGTCAGTCGTAATGCACGTTGGCTGATGTTACTCAAACCGTTGGGTTATACACCTCGGTTTATTAATGGTTATTGTTCCATAATGATTGGGTATTTTGCTAACCTATTTCTTCCTCGTATTGGCGAAGTAGTAAGGGCTGGTACCATTTCACGATATGAAAAAATGGCACCTGAAAAAGTAATGGGAACAATTGTCGTAGATCGAGTGGTGGATGTACTTTCGATGCTGATCGTTTTTGGGATAGCGTTTATTTGTGAGGCAGGAACATTGTGGGACTATATCAATAAACTCAGGAGTGGAAATGAAGGAGCAACGGAGGGCGAAGGCATGAAATTATTACTGATTTTAGCCTTGGTTGGTTTTTTGGGACTTTTAGTACTTTTTCTATTGCGAAAAAAGTTGATGCAATTGGCATTATATGGAAAGATAGTCAACATTGTAAAGGGGTTGTGGGAAGGTGTACAAACTATTCGTCAGGTAGAAAAACCCTGGCAGTTTCTTTTACATAGTATCAATGTTTGGCTAATGTATTATTTAATGACCTACCTCTGCTTTTTTGCCTTTGGACCTACTGCAGCATTAGGGGTTGGAGCTGGTTTGATCGTATTTGTATCTGGTGCTTTAGGTATTCTTATTCCTTCCCCTGGAGGCTTGGGGACCTATCATTTCTTAGTGACGGAGGCATTAATGATTTACGGATTAAACGAAGCTGACGGCTTTTCCTTTGCCAATATTCTTTTCTTTTCTGTGCAAATCGGATGTAATGTGTTTTTTGGGCTGATCGCCTACTTGATCTTACCGATGATCAATCGGGGGTATCATCCTAAACATGCTGCTAACCTATCAGAGTAATTATGACTTTAGTTGCAATTAAATCAAAAGTTCAGGCATGGTCGACAATTCGGCAAACCGCCGAACAATGGCGTAAAGAGCGAAAACGTATCGTGTTTACCAATGGTTGTTTTGATTTGTTGCATTATGGACATTTGCACCTCTTAGCGAGTGCCAGAGAGCTTGGTGATCGATTAGTGGTTGGACTAAACTCTGCGGATTCTATCAGAAGATTAAAAGGAGTACACCGGCCTATCCAAGATGAACAATCCCGGCAATTCTTATTAGCTGGATTAGTTTGTGTGGATGCAGTTGTTATTTTTGAAGAAGATACTCCTTTAAAATTGATTAAATGGTTACAACCGGAGGTTCTGGTAAAAGGCGGAGATTGGCCTCTTGAGCAAATCATCGGAGCTAAAGAAGTGATCAGTTGGGGTGGTGAAGTAAAATCTTTGCCTTATCAGGAAGGGTTTTCAACGACATTAATTGAGGGGAAAATTAAAAAAAGCATTGAATGAGCGTGCTTATTATTCAGGAAAAATCCATTGATGGTTTATGTAGTCGGGATCCCATTTTTTCTCAAATACTTGAACTTCACGGCCCTCCACCAAACTATCAAAGGGCTGAAGGCTTTGAAACGTTAGTCCGAATTATTCTGGAACAACAGGTTTCCCTGGAATCTGCCTATGCTGCTTACCAAAAGTTAAAAGAAAAGGTAACGTTTATAACTCCCAAAACTATTCTTTCTCTTAATGATCAACAATTTCGGACAAGTTATATTAGTCGTCAAAAGACGCGCTACCTACGTGAACTTGCAACAGCAGTTAATAAAAAGACACTGGAACTTGAAAAGTTAGGTGATTATACGGAGGCAACGATACGACGGCAACTTACTGCGGTTAAAGGGATTGGTAATTGGACGACTGAGGTATATCTTATGTTTGCTTTACAACATCCGGATGTTTTTCCCATCGGTGATATTGCTGCAGTGAATGCAGTGAAGTCATTAACAGGATTAAAAACTAAAGAAGAAGTTTTGAAATATAGTATAAGCTGGAAACCTTACCGGACAGCGGCAACTTTTTTTCTATGGCATTACTACCTTAAAGAAAGGAATCGGAAGGTAGATCATCTGCTTTAAGTGATCATATTTATCGATAAAAGAAATCACTCTGTATAAATATCAAAGTTGATTCAAATACTTTGTTTAGCTTTGATCCACTTGGAATTAATACGACAATATATATGACGCCAATCCTTAGCCTGCAAAATGTCAGGAAAACCTACGACAAACATGTTGCGGTAAATAATGTGAGTTTTGATATGCCAAAGGCATGCATCTTTGGTTTATTAGGCCCAAACGGAGCGGGCAAAACTTCTCTGATCCGAATCATTACCACGATTACTCTGGCAGATGAAGGGCAGGTGCTGTTTGACGGTCAGCCCTTGAATAGTTTCCACCCCACTCGTATTGGCTATATGCCGGAAGAACGAGGGTTGTATAAAAAAATGAAAGTCGGAGAACATTTGTTATACCTTGCTCAGCTGAAGGGCTTGTCTAAGAAAAATGCAAAAATAGAGTTGGATCATTGGCTTAATAAATTTGAAATTCAAGATTGGTGGAACAAAAAGGTAGAAGAACTTTCCAAAGGGATGCAACAAAAAATTCAATTTATTTCTACCGTTATTCATAAGCCTGACTTATTAATTTTGGACGAACCGTTTTCCGGACTGGATCCCATTAATACTAATTTGATTAAGGATGAGATTGATGAACTCCAACGAAACGGCACTAGCATTATTTTTTCTACTCACCGGATGGAGCAAGTAGAGGAAATTTGCGAATACATTGTTTTAATTAACAAAGGGCAAAATATTTTACAAGGTCGAGTCGAAGATGTTAAAAATCAATTTAAAGATTCGTTGTTTCGGGTAGATTGTAAGGGGGCATTGCCCGCTTATTTGCCGGAGCATTTCCATTTGATAGAAAAAACGGATCATTCTGTTACCATACAGCTTGAGGAAGGGCATGACTCCAATGAGTTATTACAATATTTGATCTCGCAAGACATTTCCATTAAAGCGTATAATGAAATCCTGCCAACGCTAAATGAAATTTTTATTCGGCAGGTTGGAGAATCAATAGAAAGTTAGAAGAATTTCTTTCTGTAAGCCATTCAAAATAACCTATAATTTTTTCAATACACCTATGAAAAATCTTTGGCTCATTATTCAACGGGAATACTTAACCCGAGTTAGAAAACGCTCTTTCATTCTTGCTACTCTACTTACCCCTTTGGCCTTTGCCCTCTTTTTCATGGTAGTTGGGTTTATATTTTCTTATGAAAGTGGAGAGGAAACTAAAGTAGCGGTAATTGATGAAGGGAATTATCTTGATGGGTCAAATTTACCTACTCCCGAAGGAAGTAAAATCTATTTTACGAAATCCCAAAAATCACTTGAGGAGCTACGTGAAGATGTATTGGAAGGAAAGTACAATGGTATTTTGCGATTACCCGCTATTCCAAATCCACAAACAAAGAAGTTAACGGTCTATTACTATGCTGATAAAGCCTTAGACCTTGATGTAGAAATGAATATTGAAAAACGAATTAGTCAACGAATTCGAAAGTACAAGATTGAAGCAATGGGTTTGGATGAAAATCAACTATCCTCCTTAGAAACCAATATCGATATTGAGCCCGAACCATTAGAAGAAGGAGGAGAAGATGCTAGTAGCCTCACAGCAGTAATAGGAGCGGGCATTGGTGGTCTGATGGGTTTTATTATGTATATCGCCGTTTTCATCTATGGGATGATGGTCATGCGTAGTGTTATGGAAGAAAAAGTAAATCGGATCGTTGAGGTAATGATCTCTTCCGTAAAACCCTTTCAACTAATGTTAGGAAAAATTATTGGAGTTGGAGGAGTTGGATTGACACAGGTTGCCGTGTGGATGATATTGATCCCATCTCTTTATTTGTTAGTAATGCTCATCTTTGGTTTTGATGCAGAAGCTATGCAGGCTTCGTCCAGCATGGAGGGGGTGCCTCAAATGGATCCTGACGACATGGAAATGATGCTTCAACAGATAACGCTTGAATTGTCCAGGATCAATTGGTGGGCAATCATTCCTCTGTTTATTATTTATTTTTTAGGAGGGTATTTTATGTATGCTTCCCTTTTCGCAGCAGTTGGTTCTGCGATGGGAGACGACTTAGGAGAAGGGCAGGCTTTGACTATCCCAATTACTATTCCTGTCATCCTGGCTTTATATATTATGATGGTTGTGGTGCGTAACCCACAAAGCAGTCTTGCCGTTTGGGCATCTATCTTTCCTCTGTTTTCTCCGATTGTAATGCCAGCGAGGTTAGCATTTAATCCTCCGGTTTGGGAAATAATAACGTCCATAGTCGTATTAATAGCAACATGCATTTTCTTTGTTTGGTTGTCAGGACGTATTTATCGGGTTGGTATATTAATGTATGGGAAAAAAGTGAGTTTTAAAGAATTGGGGAAATGGATGTTCTATAAAGGTTAATATAGAAATCAAATAAATGAAAAAGACCTCGTAGTTCTTAATAGGATACGAGGTCTTTTCTATTGATAAAAAAGTAATTTATACTTCAAAGGTCAGCTCTATTTCAGGCGTAATGGGGTGAGCCTGACAAGTCAAAACAAAGCCCTCTTCCACCTCGTCATCATCAAGAGCATAACAGACTTCCATTTCGGCCTTACCTTTTGTCACTTTGGCCATACAAGTCGAGCAGGATCCGGAAGTACAAGAATACGGTGGGTCATATTTTAAGGCTAATAATGCATCCAGAATAGTTTTGCCTTTTGGTATTTGTAGCTCAATACTCTGCCCATCAAGATGTACCCTGGCTATAGCACCATCCGTACCCATTTTAGCAGCTTCTGCTTCGGAAAGTTGGGTAGTGGTAAAATACTCTTCCAATATTTGTTTATCCGTTACTCCACGAGCAGCTAAAGCTTGTTTAGCTGTATTTATCAGACCACCGGGGCCACATAAAAAATACACTGCTTCTATCCCCTCGCCCGGTAGGTGGCTGTCTAGAAAAGTATTGATACACGTAGCATCAATTCGGCCTGTTTTACCAGCCCAGGTGGGTTTAGCTTTTTTAAAGATACCACTTAATCCACCGGTTTTTTCTTTTTTTGGCTGACTAAGCACATACTCTACAAAGAATTGGTTACGATGAGTCTTATGTAAGTCATCCAGCTTTTGGCGGAAAATGATTCCTTCTTCATTCCGATTGCCATAGAGTAAGTAAACTGAACTAAGCGGCTCCTGTTCTAGCGTAGTTTTGATGATAGACATCAAAGGGGTGATCCCACTACCTGCTCCGATTAGATAATATGCCTTGCATTGACCGGGTAAAAGTTTAGTATAAAAACGTCCTTCCGGTTGCATAACTTCTAGGGTATCACCTACTTTGATTTTGTCATGAAGGTAGTTCGACATTCGGCCTCCAACCACCCGTTTAACAGATACTGCCAGCTCCGGTTCAATTGGACTACTAGACATTGAGTAAGCTCTTCTTACGTCTTCACCATCGATCATTGATTTACTAGTCAGGTATTGTCCTTGTTCATATTTAAACTCGGATTGCAACTTATCGGGCACAGTAAAGAACAAGGTAATAGTATCCGGTGTTTCTTGAATAATATCCTTTACAGTCAAGGTATGAAATGTACTCATGTAAATAATTGGTATTTATTTTAGTTCTTCAAATAAGAAGTACGCCAACATAACAATTTTCTCAGAACTTTGATAGTTCTCAATCATGTTTTACTGGTTTCCAAAAAGGCAACAACTGAGCGTCCTAAGAGTTCGTAACTCGGGAATCTTTTGACCGTAAACCATTAAATAAATCTTTAAGAATGAAATCTCATATAATAGCCATTAAAAAATTTGATGATTATAATTATCAGCGACCTGATTTTCAACAATTACGTCAACAATTCGAACGCTGGTTAGAGGCTTTTCAGCAAGCGGATAGCTTTGTAACGCACAGCCATGCTTTAGAGCAAATCGACCAACTCCGCCAGGATTATGACACCATGTATAATATTTGTCATATCCGACATACTATTGATACCCGGGACAAATTCTACGAAGTGGAAAACAATTTTTTTGACCAAACTAACCCTGAGTATCAAGGCTTGGTCAATAATTTCTATTCTGCATTGCTGGACTCCTCATATCGTACTCAGCTGGAGCAGAAATGGGGAAAGCAGTTATTTGTGATTGCTGAACTTAGTCTCAAAACCTTCAGCCCCGAAGTGTTAGAGGACCTTAAAGTGGAAAACCAGCTTAGTAGTGAATATGTCAGGATAAAGGCTAATGCAGAGATCGAAGTACGTGGAAAAATTTATAATCTATCAGGTTTAGGGGCTTTAGCAAGTTCTTCTGATCGACAGTTGCGTAAAGAGAGTTTCGAGGCAAAGTGGTCATATTTTGCAGACAAAGCAGCTAAAGTAGAGTCTATTTTTGATCAATTAGTTAAGGTTCGCCATCGTATCGCTCAAAAATTAGGATTCGAGAATTTTATCGAACTGGGCTATGCTCGTATGCTTCGTTCTGATTATAATGCTGAAATGGTAGCTAATTTCCGGCGACAAATTAAAGAAGAAATAGTCCCTTTAGCAAGCCAACTCTATGAGCGCCAAAGGTTGCGTCTAGGATTGGATCAGCTGAAAATCTATGACGAGTCCTTCTTATTCAATTCCGGGAATCCCAAGCCGCTAGGTGAACCGGACTGGATCGTTGAGCAGGCAGATCGAATGTACAGAGAGTTAAGTCCAGAGACTCATCATTTTTTTCGCTATATGCAAGAAGCCAATCTAATGGATTTGGTCAATCGTGAAGGTAAAGCAACTGGAGGGTATTGTACGTATATCGCTCGCGAAAAGGCACCTTATATCTTTTCAAATTTTAATGGGACTAGTGATGATATTGTCGTGCTCACCCATGAAGCCGGTCATGCCTTTCAAGTGTATTCCAGCCGGAATATTCCATTAGTTGAATACAAGTGGCCTACTTATGAAGCATGTGAAATCCATTCAATGAGTATGGAATTTTTCACCTGGCCATGGATGCAATTGTTTTTTGGAAAAAAGGGGGCCTTAAAATTTCAATTTCAGCATATGGCTTCCGCG
>CBDUIU010000004.1:0-22546 GCA_965367335.1 uncultured Saprospiraceae bacterium | reverse complement strand
ACATCATTATCGTAAGAATCATAAAATGCCACTTGTTTGGGATTCATAACATCTTCAATGTCAAATATTTGTAAGCCATCATGATAATAGGAAACAATGGCATATTTCCCCCTGATAAACGGATTATGTGGCGTGTTACCGGTTTCAGCTGGCGCCAACAAAGGAAATTTGAACGTATTGATCACCTCAAAACCTCCGGCAGCTTCCATATCAATAATGCCTAAGGGCAGTCCAGTTGGAACTTCTTCTGCATAAATTGCATATCTACCATCGTCAGTCACCCAATTACTATGATTATAATTACCAGTAACTACGCTCCCGATCAGTGTTGGATTACTTGGGTTGGTCATGTCCCAGGCATAAAAGCCTCTATATTCTTGAGACACGTAAGCAATGTTATCCCGGACATAAACATCATGTGCGTTTCCTGCATCCGGCAGGGTTACATTGGCTAATAGAAAAGGTTGGTCCGGAGTAGAAATGTCCAGCACTACCATATTAGCAACATTGTTCCCAACGGCATATAAGCGGGCATGTGCCTCGTCAATAAAGATATTATGGGCGCTACTAAAAAACTGACTGCTATGGTATGTTTTGACGACAGTATCCGGTAATCCACTGATGTCAAAGATCATAAGTCCTTCTGAGGTGCCATCGGAGACAGCATAAGCTCGATCCCGATAGGTCTTCATGTCCCGCCAAATGGTATTCTCACCACCTGCAAATGCAGCGATCTCATAAGCGTTATTCGGGTCTGTTACTTCTAAAAAATGCACATAAGAAGCAGAACCTATTATAGCAAATTCCCGATTTTCACAATCAGTGTAACCCCAGACTTCATTATAGCGAATTCCTCTGGAGGAAGGCAGTGTGTCAACTTTCCAATTGTACAAAAGAGACATATTCAGCGTAGAATCCTGAGCGGATAAGGAAAACGTGAACAACAATAACAGTGGAAAAATAAGTAGCTTTTTCATCATAAAAACTTTATATAAAGGTTTAATCGAAATCGTAGAAATAAGCATACCTTGAAGGCAAAATACTTATTTTTACGAATGTTTACGAGTGGTCAGTTATAATAGGTGTGGATATGTATATGAGGTGTTAAAAAATTGAAATTTCATATTACCCCAAATTTCAATATTTTTAGCAAAAATTACCACTAAAATCTAGCCAAAATGCAAGATTTGCTACTTGATGTCAAAGATTTAAAGACATGGTTTCATACGGAAGAAGGTACCGTCAAAGCTGTTGATGGAGTCAGCTTTAGTGTTAATCGAGGTGAAACGATTGGTATTGTTGGGGAATCTGGTTCCGGGAAATCAGTTACGGCCCTGTCATTGATGCAACTATTACCGATGCCGCCGGCTGAAATAAAGTCCGGGGAAATGCGCCTCTACGTTCGGGGGGTGAATCCATTGCGTTTAGATCAGTTGTCCGATGATAAGATGCGAGAACTGAGAGGTAAAGAGATCAGCATGATTTTTCAGGAACCAATGACTTCCTTGAATCCGGTTTTTCGTTGTGGTAACCAAGTCATGGAGGCTATATTAGAGCACAATGATATTTCTAAAGCTGAAGCCAAAATACAAACCCTGGATATGTTTCGCAGGGTACAGTTACCGGATCCCGAGCGGATTTTTAAGGCTTATCCTCATCAGGTCTCCGGTGGCCAAAAACAACGGGTGATGATCGCTATGGCCATGTCCTGTAATCCTTCCTTACTCATTGCCGATGAACCTACAACTGCACTGGATGTTACGGTCCAAAAAAGCATTCTTCAACTCATGAATGAGTTAAAAGAAGGCTTTGGGACATCTATCCTGTTCATTACCCATGATCTTGGCGTGGTGGCTGAAATTGCAGACCGGGTGATCGTGATGTATAAAGGGAAAATCGTGGAACAAGGAACGGTGGAGGAAATTTTTAAACAGCCCAAACATCCTTATACGAAAGGCTTGTTGGCTTGTCGTCCTCCTCTGGATCATCGTTTACGTCGATTGCCAGTGGTAAGCGATTTCATGGAAACTTCCATCGATGACGAAGGAAAGATACAGATCAAAGAGAGGGAAAGCTCAATTGAACGCGTGATCGCAAATAACCGAATCGATTCAGAAGAGACCATCAATCGACTAAAGATTTTAGAGGCAAAAGAACCATTGTTAAAGGTAGAAGCCTTGAGTGTTTGGTTTCCCAAGGAGCGCAATTTTTTTGGTGGTGTTACAAGTTATGTGCGGGCTGTTGATGAAGTGAGCTTTGAAGTGTATCCAGGGGAGACCTTAGGCCTGGTGGGGGAGTCTGGATGTGGGAAAACTACCCTCGGCAGAGCATTGTTAAAGTTGATTAAGGCTCGATCGGGAAAGGTAATATACAAGGGTAAATCATTATTAGAGATGAGTGGCCAGGAACTCAAACAGCTCCGGCAAAAAGTACAGATCATCTTCCAGGATCCCTATTCTTCTCTGAATCCACGGATGACAATTGGAGAATCCATTACAGAGCCGATGCGGGTTCACAAAATGCATGTGGATGAGCAATCTCGTCGTAACCGGACCCTGGAACTTCTCGAGATGGTAGGTATGAAAAAAGAACACTACGCTCGTTATCCCCATGAATTTTCCGGAGGTCAACGGCAACGAATTTGTATTGCCAGAGCGCTGGGTTTGGAGCCTGAGTTTATTGTTTGCGATGAAAGTGTTTCAGCGTTGGATGTATCCGTACAAGCTCAAGTGCTTAATTTATTGATGGATCTGCGGGATCGATTTGGCCTGAGTTATATCTTTATCTCTCACGACCTTTCTGTAGTGAAATTTATCAGTGATCGAATGATGGTGATGAATAAAGGCAAGATAGAAGAGATTGGACCAGCGGATGAGGTTTACCTACAGCCTAAAAAACGCTACACGCAGCGTTTGATTGACGCGATCCCTGCAATTTCCCAATAATATGTTAATGGAAGGAAAACCAGGGTTTTTATGGTTTTTATAGTTTATTTTGGAAAAAATATTAAGAAAATTTTTGGATTCTGTAACCTTTTGTAAAATGAGAGGTCTTTTAATTAACAACCCTGGTCTACTGTTTGCACTTCATCCGTCGAAAAATAGCAGGCGAGCCGTTAAAAATAACTTAATTTTAAGGAACAATTAACATCAAAAATCCAAAAATAATCGTTAATAAATCAGGAGCATAATCCTGAAAATTTAAAACCAATGAAAAAGCGCAGTCTACGAACCTATTTTTTATTCTTGCTGGTGGCATTTAGCTTCGCTTCGTACATTTACATCAACACGATTTCCGTTGAGGATCTCAGTCCGCCCCAATGTAGTAAGCAGCTGATATTGTCCCCTGAGGAAGAATCTGATGGTGGTGCTGAATTACCTGAAGTACAAATTGTTAAAGAGCTAATTGAAAAAGGCCGCCGCCTTTTGCCGGCAACGCAATTTTAACCCGCTGCCTGGCGCCCATTCTCCAAAGTTAAGCCTCCTGGCTTCGCTTCTTCCAATAACGCAGCAAACCCGCTACACTCATCCACGACGGATTTGCGACTTCATATTTAGCTGCCACCTCTTCTGTAACCCCCGATGCCATAATCTGTTGTTTTACATATGCTTGAAAGTCGGATATTAGGTCCTGCGCTTTTTTGCCCTGTTCGAAATGCGGTTTCATCCAGTCCACCCAATCCAACAACAACTTTTCCAACGAATCTAAATGTTCTGCAATTTCTGTTACTATGCCATAGTGCGTGAGGTAGCACCTTTCCAGGTTTAGAGAACGAATGAGTTGAATCGAAGCTTGCCAGTGTTCAATATGGATATCCGGCGGTGGGCAAGGAGCCGACACCGGACCTCCTAAAATCTTTATACCGGCCACATCTCCGGTAAATAATTCATTGCCAACCTGCCAGGCGATGTGATGACTTGCATGACCAGGAGTATGCCAGGACTGAAACATTCGACCACCAACCCCAATTTCTTCCCCATGCTCTACCGCCCGGATCTGGTCCAAAGGAATGGGCCGCATTTCTCCCCATAACGCATCCATTTGATCCTGGTAGATTCTTTTGGCTGAATCCATTAAACGAGAAGGATCAGCCAGGTGAGTAACACCTGCGGGATGTACACAAATGGTGGCTCCTCTTTCTGCGAATGCCCAGGCTGCACCTGCATGGTCCAAATGGATATGAGTAAGAAATACATGCTGTACCTCATCCACTCGATATCCAAGCTCCTTTAATCCTGCCTCTAAAGCAGGAAAAGTAGAGTAGGGACCGGTCTCAATAATTATAGGCCCGTCTTCTGTTTCTAATACAAAAGCGGCAATAGTTTCAGGTATGTTTTTAAAATTAAGATCGATGATTTTAGTCATAGACTATTCTATTTATCTAGCGTTTTAAGTTAAGGGGGCATTAGTAACCAATCGCCATTCCGTCCTTACGAGATTCGGAGGCGCCGTAATATACTCCTTGTTTTTTATCAAATAAAATTGCCTGGTAGCCACCATAGCCCCCGAGCGAATATCTAATGCGATGTCCTCGTTGCATTAGCCCATGAATGGTTTGGTAATCAAACCCGGATTCAAGGAATAGCTCTCCACCATCGGTCATTTTACCTCCGGTTGGTTGCGTATCACCAGAATGACGCATACGTGGCGCATCTCCTGCCTCCTGGAGATTCATTTCAAAGTCAATAAGGTTTACGACCATTTGTGCGTGGCCCTGGGGTTGCATAGCTCCTCCCATCAAACCGAAACTGATATAAGGTTCACCATCTTTGGTAATGAAAGCAGGTATAATTGTATGGAACGGTCGTTTTTTAGGTGCATATACATTAAAATGTCCTTCTTCCATGCTAAATAATTCTCCTCGGTCCTGTAAAATAAAACCGAGCCCGTCAGGTGTCATACCTGAACCCATACCCCGATAATTACTTTGAATGAGAGAAATCATATTGCCATCTTTATCTGCGACAGTTAAGTAGATCGTGTTACCCTGTTCAAGTTCTCCCGCGTCGTATTTACGAGCAGCCCGGTCAGGACGAATGAGTTCCCGACGCTGTTTTGCATATTCTTTTGAGATCAGCTGTTCAAGTGGAATCTGATTAAAATCCATATCAGCATAGTACTTGGCTCGATCTTCAAAAGCTAATTTTTTGGCTTCAGTAATATAATGTAAGTAGTCAGTTGAGCCGAACCCCATTGCTTTTATATCATAACCTTCCAGGATATTCAAAATCTGTAAAACGGCAGTGCCCTGGCCATTGGGTGGTAACTCCCAAACATCATATCCTCTATAATTCGTTGAGATAGGTTCTACCCATTCCGAACGATGTTCTGCTAAGTCTTTTTCCGATAAAAAGCCGCCTTGTTCCTTGATATAAGTTGCTATGGTTTTGGCAATTTTTCCTTTATAAAAGGCATCACGCCCACCCCGAGCAATTAACTCATATGTATTGGCCAAATAAGGGTTTTTAAAAATGTCGCCTTTTTTAGGCGTAGAACCATTGGGCATATAAACATCGGAAAACCCTTTAAACTTGGATAGCCGATAAGAACTCAGGTGCATATAATGAGCAATCAGTTCACTAACTGGAAACCCCTCTTTAGCATAACTAATCGCTGGTGATAATATTTGCTTCATGGGTAAATGCCCAAACTTTCCATGTAATTCAAACCACCCATCCACAGTTCCGGGAACCGAAACAGGCAAAGGCCCATAAGCAGGGATACTCTCGTATCCATTCTCCTTAAACCAGGCTAAAGTTAGCTCCTGAGGAGATCGACCACTGGCATTCAGTCCATATAATTTTTTAGTCTTTGCATCCCAAACAATTGCAAACAGGTCTCCGCCGATACCGCAACCTGTGGGCTCCATGAGTCCCAGCATAGCATTGGCAGCAATCGCAGCATCAATGGCATTACCACCTTGTTTTAGGATATCCAATGCTGCTTGAGAAGCCAGGGGCTGAGACGTACAAACCATGCCGTTGGCAGCAATGACCTCAGAACGAGTCGCAAAGTTTTTACCGGTGATCCGATCCTGAGCTGTAATAGTACTATTTAGGCAGAAATAGAGTAGGAGAAAAGCGAGCGTAGCGCGGTTCATTTTTTAAATATTTGAATGGAAAGATAAGGATTTTTTTTTCAAGCCAGTCAAGAGGGCTTATTAGTACATTATTAGTACATTTGTGGCTTGATAGAAGTGTATATGTCCAGACAAGAAGAAACTGCCCTTTACCAATATCCAAAAATCGCAATCGTTAGTGATGAGCGATATCCGAAGCACACCACGAATACCCAACAGGTTATTAAAAATGCGACGGCATTTGCGATGGCCGGACTTCCGGTGGAGCTGGTAATTCCTTTGCCGACCCGTGGCTTATTTAAAAAAGGATACCGTGTAGACCAGGCCATTTATCAGTACTATAATGTACCTGATATTCTTAAGATAAAAATTTTAACCACTATTCCTTCCAGTAAACTCAGGCTGGAAAAATATTCCCATTGTTTCGCCAGTGTTCGGTATGCCCGTAAAAATAACTTTGATCTGATTTACACCCGCAACGAGGTGCTGGCGGTGTATTGTATGATGATCGGACGCCCTTTTATTTTTGAAACCTACCGACGTTTTGGTCATG
Source organism: uncultured Saprospiraceae bacterium (assembly GCA_965367335.1). Lineage (GTDB taxonomy): Bacteria > Bacteroidota > Bacteroidia > Chitinophagales > Saprospiraceae > CBDUIU01. The sequence goes on along the minus strand of CBDUIU010000004.1, from coordinate 15,914 downwards.
AATTTCCCAGGGGAATGCGTTGGCTTGCCGAAAAGGATAAAAAGAATAACGCTTTGTTCGGAATGGTCCTGCATAGCGAGGTGGCGGCTCAATCAATGGAGAAAGCAGGAATTCCCAGAGAGAAAATGTTGGTACTGCACAATGGCTACGATGTGTCAGATATGGAGCCCCGGTTAACACAGGAAGAAGCACGTAAGGCGCTTGATTTACCGGTCAAAGGCTTTTATGCTGTCTATGCGGGCAATGCTCAACCCGGCAAACATGTTGACGGCCTGGTTGATATTGCTGCTCAGCTACCTAATCAAACTTTTATAATCGTTGGAGGGACAGAAGAGGATGTAAAAAGATTGCAGGCCCGGGCGGATGTATTAAATACAAAAAATGTTTTACTGGTGGGGTGGAAACCCATTGCTGAGGTTTCAAAATACCTCTATGCTGCAAACGTATTGTTAATTCCACCAACTGCTGCTCCTTTGTTAGAAGTAGGCAGGACCGTATTACCTTTTAAGATATTTCCTTATTTGGCCTCTGGCCGACCGACTTTAGCTGCAAATACACCGGATGTAACGGAGATTTTGGTCGATGATTTTAACAGTATACTTGTAAAGCCAGATGATCTGGCTGAAAGCGTTGCAGCGTTGGAGCGGTTAGCAGCGAATCCGGACTTAGAAGCAAGGCTATCTGCAAATGCACTGGCCACTAGTACCGAGCTTACCTGGGAACATCGGGCACAACGTTTTAAAGATTGGTTGAAAACAAAATTTAACAAGCGTAAGCGTGATGGGATGAAAGAATAAAGTGGCGTTATTATGTCAAAAAAACTTCTACAGAGTATTTTTTTTGTACTGGGCCTGGGTATCTTTATTTACCTGATCTATTTGTTAGGATGGAAGGTTCTATTGGAGAAGATAGAATTGATTGGTTGGTGGTGGATTCCCTTAGTGCTATTAGCTTTGATCTGGCAATTTTTTCATATGCAAGCCTGGAATGAAGTCCTTTCTTTTCTGGGTTATCGACTTTCCCTGTGGCAATTGTATAAATTAAAAATGATCGCAGAGGCGGTCAACATGGTAGTGCCTTCTGGCAACTTGGGGGGAGATACGGTCAGGGCTCATCTGATCCGTAAACAGGTTCCCATGAATACGGCTATCCCTAGTGTCATGGTAGATAAAACCCTGGACTTTCTGAGCAAAATGATCTTCAACATAGTAGGCTTTACGCTTATTTTATTTTTTATTGAAATGCCACCAGTACTTTTCTGGAGCTGTACCCTGTATCTGATCTTTATTTTCTTCTACAATTCCTTATTGGTTTGGATTCAGGTAAAAGGAATTTCCGGAGGATTGTTAAAAGCTATCAAATGGATTCCTTCTTTGTACCAGGCTCTAATAAAACGGCGGGATCAATTAAGTTTGTTAGATGAAAACTTAAACCGGGCCTACACTCAGGGGAAATTAAAGTTGTTTTTAGCTGGCGTTTATCACACAATTGGTCGCACCTTGGGGGTGGTAGAGATCTGGATTGTATTATGGCTGCTGGGCGAACAACCCGGGTTTGTAGAGGTATTGTTTTTAGGCGTCATTGTCAATGTGATCAACGGCGCCTTTGCCATCATTCCAGGGCAATGGGGGGTGTCGGAATATGCGCAGGTATTAACAGCGCAGGTCTTGGGTTACACGACTGCAATTGGTTTGAGTATGGCAGTGATCAGGAGAATCCGGCGCCTGTTTTTGACTGGGGTGGGTTTGATCATTTATTTGTTATTCAATGAGGAAGCGATAAAAATCCAAACCCCAGAAGTTGAAGCCTAATAGCAACTTTTTTTACAAGGAGAAAAAATGCCTCGAATTGAGCAGGGCTTAGATAAATCTCTATTGTTTTCGCCACACTCAATTCGAGGCAATCAAATCAAATGGTTACATTTTGACTAGTTTAGCTTTCAGGTGCTGATTGTTGCTACCTACTACTTCCATGATATAAATACCAGCTTGCCAGGTATTTGTTGAGAGTAGTTGACAGTTTGAGATCTGTTGGGAGTGAACCAATTTGCCAGTAAGATCATAGACATTCAGGTCATATGTGGATTGCCCTTCCAGATGAAGTTGAACTGTGCTGGTAGCCGGATTTGGCATAAGTTTTAATTGGGGTTCTGTCGGTAACAGGATAGTGGTATTAACGGTACCACTGTATGGGGAATAGTAAAAAACGGTAAAATCTTCTTCAATAAATCTCATTTCAGAATCATCATAATTTTCGTTAAAGAGTGTATCAGGCGCATTAGTAAAGAAACTGAATATTTCATATGTGAGACTTCCTCCTGCGATGATATCCGCTACGTTTATGCTATGATCAACAGAAACGAGGGATCTGTTATCGTTTAACCAGATATTATTATCAGCGTCGTATTCTTCCTGAAGATAAATTTCTACATTTCCATTTACGTAAGTGTAAGTCTCGCGTTCTACCCCAACCCATTCGCTATTCATATTATCCCATTCAGAATAAATGCTGGAGACGACCTTATTATCATTATTATAAGTAGACTCTTGTCTTTCGTCGGGTACCCACATCATTAACACATCATCATAATCAATACCGGTTTGTGATAAGATGTTTCCATTACCATCATAGGTATAATTAATTTGATAAGTAAACATCCAGTCTTGTGTATAAGCATCCCACCTCGAATTTGTTTGAGAAGCTACTCGTTGGCCGTCGTGAGTATATTGAGTTCGGTCACTTGGCGTAAACATGCTGGTAGAAGGATTATAAAAACTGATTATGCTTTCGGTTAACAGGTCACCGGTATATTCAAAAGTTGTATTATTACTTAGTAACCAATCATTATTTGACCAGAAATATTGGCTGGTCAAGGTGAGCTGATCGTTGCCGTTGTAACTATATTTTGCCGAAGAACTGAATTCAAGCATCATCGTACCAAAATTGTAACTACTCGTCACAGTACTATCTAATAGGTTGTCATTTTGATAGAGATATTCAGTGTTTGCAAGAATTTGATAATTCTGGTTGGCTGCATCATAAATTTCTTGTACTAATGATGTAAGCTGATTGTTTTGATTAAATGTTCTGGAAGTTTTATATTCCGGATAAATGGTCATTGAATCCTCATCATAGAAAAGTAATTCTTCTACTAAGGTGTTCCCCCGGTCATCATAGGTGTAGCGCGTAACTTCACCAATAAAAACATCATTTCCTTCATAATAATGGCTTACCAGACTATCTAGCTTAACCAGGCCAGCTGCGGTTTCGTTAACCTGATTCAAGCGATCTACTTCCCGAATTAACTCAAGATCGTCCAGTTGATCCAGCGTAGGCTTTTTCAGTTTTAGTGTAAATGGATTTTCAGAGGATTGCGCCAGTAAAAGGGGAGAGCTAACCAGGCACAATAGCATGGAGAAGAATAATTGTTTCATAAAATTTGTTTTGGTATTTTAGATTATAAATAAACTGTACTAAAGTTATGCTTTATTACGGTGAATCCTGAAAAAAAGTTGGCCCTGTTTTATTGATTTTTATCAGTAAAACAAGGCCAATGAGGAATGATAATTATGCTAAAAACTAGCTCGGTTCTTCTCGGGACAAATCTGAATTTTTGATGAGGCTAAACTCAACTACTTCATCGATGTCACGCTAGGTTTTGCTAATTCCGCTAGAATAGCCTTGATCTCATCCGAGGATGGTCTTGGTGCATCCACATCAATGATTTTCCCATCACTTCCAACCAGCATAAATCTTGGAATCCCTTTGATCAAATAATCTTTACAGATCTTGGAATCCCAGGCTTTATCGGCAAACAACTGAAGCCCCATCATTTCTTTTTCCGTTACCATTTTTTCCCAGGCTTCTTTATCTTCATCGATCGAAACAGAGGCAAAAACGAGATTAGGATTATCTTTATATTTTGTCTCCAGAGCTTCCAGGGAAGGAAGTTCCCGGCGACAAGGTCCACACCAGGTTGCCCATACATCGATATAGACATTTTTACCTTTTAATTCACTTAAGGCTACTGGTTTGCCATCTATCTGAGCATATTTGAAATCAGGTGCGGGCAAGCCAGCTCTGAGCGTAGACCAAGGCTCAAGTTTATCTTTGATTTTCGTTAAGTCATCCTGGTTGGTGGTCATCGCAGAATAGGTTTCCACGATTTTGTCAGTAGCCTTGGAACCCTCGTAATTTGCAACATCATTCATGGTTGCATAAAGCATGGCATTACGTACTTTTTCATTGGAAAACAATGTCTTGATAGTTTCCATATTTGTGAGGATACGCGTCTCAGCTGAAGGATTCTCGAGCTTTTCCATGGCAGCTTTCGTCTTCATATCGGCATAGGAACGCCAAAAGCTTTTATAGGCACCAATTTTCAATGCTTGTTCATCTGCCATGTTTACTTCTTTCATGAAATCATCATAACCTTCACTAGGTTCAAAATCCTTGTTATTGGTAAAATAGCGATGGTAGTTTTTGTAGCTGATTCGGTTTTGAGCCCAATCATATAAGTGTTCTGTTTTTTGATCAGCGACAAACGCTTCCGGTAAATTTGCAGATAATTCGGTTAACTGCTGTGCTATTTGCTGACGAATGGCTGTTGTCTTTTCCACAAACTCGGCTTCTTCCATGGAGAAGATACCCTTGCGGTCTTCCCACAATTTTTCATCCAGTAAGAACCTGGCAGCCAGGTAATTATTTTCCGTAGCACCCTCTCCTTCATATTTGAGGGATTCGTCAAATTCATTGGTATTTAAAGTCACTGAGAGGTCTTTTTCCGGCTGCAGATAAATACTTGTTCGTTCTCCGCCGTGGGAGAAGCTCCAAAGGCCAGCTTTTTCCAAACTGACATCAATCGCAAATGTTCCGTTTTCATCTAAAGCGGCACTTAAATTTTTTTCGCCTTGGCGAATTTTAATTTCTTTGCCTTTAGGGTTTTCAACTTTTCCACTTAAAGTGATAGTTGATATGACCGGAGTAGTTTCCGTTTCCTGCTGAGGTGCCTGACAGGAAATAATAAGACAAACAGCGAGTAGTAAGTACAAAGGTTTTAACATGTTATAGCGGTGTTTTGATTGACTTAAATGTAACCATTTTACGGTAACTAAAGATCAACTAAATAGAAGAGTTTTTATATTGTAAGGTGCAGGACAATTGATTTAGACAACAAAAATGGCTTATAACTGTATTAAACAGGTATTATTTAGTAGTTTTGTACTTTCTATTTAGTAAAAACCAGATAACAATTCATGGCAAAAGAATTAGCACTTAGAGACGCCATCCGTGAGGCGATGAGCGAAGAAATGCGCCGCGACGATCGCGTATTTTTAATGGGCGAAGAAGTCGCCGAGTACAATGGCGCTTATAAGGTATCCAAAGGAATGTTAGATGAGTTTGGTGCCAAAAGGGTAATTGATACGCCAATCGCAGAATTAGGTTTTGCGGGTATTGGTGTGGGGGCAGCGATGAATGGCCTTCGCCCTATCGTTGAATTTATGACCTGGAACTTTGCTGTTCTGGCCTTCGATCAGATCGTTAATAATGCAGCAAAGACACTTTCTCAGTCTGCCGGTGAATATAATTGTCCCATTGTATTTCGCGGGCCATCGGGTGCTGCCGGGCAATTGGCACAACAGCATAGCCAGACATTTGAAGCTTGGTTGGCGAACTGTCCGGGCCTTAAAGTCATCTCGTGTATCGACCCAGCGGATACTAAAGGATTAATGAAATCTGCCATCCGGGATGATGATCCGATCTGTTTTATGGAGTCGGAAATGCTCTATGGACTCAAAGGAATGGTACCGGAAGGAGAATATTTGGTGCCGATCGGAAAAGCGATTGTTCGTCGGGAAGGAACCGATGTTACCCTGGTTGCTTTCAATAAGATGGTTCTTGTTGCGATGGAGGCTGCGGAAAAATTAGAAGCAGAAGGTATCTCAGCGGAAGTGATTGACCTGCGAACTATCCGGCCATTAGACCATGAGACGATTGTCAATTCAGTGAAAAAAACCAATCGCTTGGTGATTGTAGATGAATCCTGGCCATTTGCCGGAGTCTCATCAGAAATTACCTACCAGGCCCAGAAATATGCTTTCGATTATCTTGATGCGCCGGTGATCCGGGTAAATTCAGCAGATACCTCATTATCTTATTCTGCTCCTTTTGTGGAGGAGTATTTGCCAAACCCGGCTAAGGTCATTCGTGCTGTGAAAGAAGTATCTTATGTGAAGTAAAATTAATCTGCCCTTTTAGGGTGATTAAGATATTTTGTATTAAAAAAGGATTTAACCTGTTCCGGGTTGAATCCTTTTTTATATTTAGTTCCGATATATACTTTTAGAAAAAAGGAGATTCGCTTACAATTTCAAATACTTTAAAATATCATCATACAATCCACTGTCATTGGCAAATAAAGCATAATTTTTTGCCGAGCTAAACCATTCCCGTGTACTGGCGCTATGCCGTTTAACTGCTTTTAATAAATCGTTGGTATCAATCGGCAGTGGGCGGCCTTGTTTCATGCTTTCCTCCAGCTTTCCTTCAATTGCCAAATCAATAATGACTTCTATGTCTGCTCCGGAAAACTGGTCCGTTTTGCTGGCAATTTTTGCAAGATCAATGTTACTCATAGGCTTTCCTCTCAGCTTGATATCCAATATCGCTTCCCGGCTTGGCTGATCAGGAGGTGGTATAAAAATGATTCGGTCGAAACGACCTGGGCGTCGGAATGCCGGATCGAGTGACCAGGGAGCATTGGTAGCAGCAAGGATAAGAATGCCTTCATTATCATACTGTACGCCATCCAACTCAGCTAAAAATTGATTAATCGTGTTTCTACCGGCACTATGGCGCATATCGTTTCGGTTCGCTCCGAGCGCATCTACCTCATCAAAGAAAAGGACACAGGGCCTCATTTTCCTGGCTTTTTGGAAAATGGCGTGCAGGTTTTTCTCAGAACTACCCAACCACATATCGAGAACGTCACTGATTCCAACGGAAATAAAGTTTGCGTTGACTTGTCCGGCAGTCGCACGAGCCAAATGCGTTTTTCCACAGCCAGGAGGGCCGTATAACAAAATTCCTCCGCCAATTTTTTTCCCATAAGCCTTATAAATTTCCGGATGTTCCAAAGGCTTAATGATCTTCATTTCAATCTCCTTTTTTACCTCCTCCATGCCGCCAACATCCTCAAAATTTATCTTAGGCCGCTCAATTTCTATATACCGCTCATCTTCTTCATTGTCATCAAAGTCTTCATCACCATACTGTTGGCCACCGAGCTTGATTCGCTCAGGTTCAAAAGGCTCCTTTTCGTGTTGACTTAGTTCTGCCTCCAGAAATGCGTCAGCAAGTTCGGGATTGATGGTAATACACTGATTGTATGCTTCAATAGCTTCACTTCCGAAATTACCTTTTAACAGTAGTTTTGCAAAAACCAGCCAGGCCTCCGCAGTAGCATTTCCTTTTTCGGTTACTTCTTCCAGGATCACTAACCCAAGCGAGGTTTTTCCCTGGCCCAGGAACGCTTCCGCCAGTCCGATTTTAGAAGTTTCTTCGTCGGGTGCTATTTGAAGCGCAGCTTTCCATTCCAGCTCTGCCTCCTCAAAGCGTGATGCTTGTAACAAGGTGTTAGCAAGCAGCTGCCGTAGTGGAAGATTATTTGGAGAAGCCTTTAGTGCTTCGCGTAGTTGTTGAATTTGATCCATGTTATGGGTTGCACGTTGTTCTTAAAAAAGTTATGGGTTTAAACCCATCCTTCTCAGACACTCCAGTCGATCGGCTTTTTCTCTTGCTTTTCTAAATAAGCATTCGTTTTTGAAAAATGCCCATTGCCTTGAAATGCATTACCAGCTAAAGGAGAAGGATGTGCTGATTCGAGTACCAAGTGTTTATTTGTATCAATTAAAACCTTTTTTGCTTTGGCAAAGTTACCCCAAAGTAAGAAAACGATCCCGGTTTTTTGCTCGGAAATCTGACTAATAACAGCATCGGTAAACTTTTGCCAGCCGATTTTGCGATGTGAACCTGCTTTTTTATGTTCAACGGTTAACATCGCATTGAGCAGGAGAACGCCCTGTTTGGCCCAATTGGTCAGATCACCATGATCGGCAATGGGGATACCCAGGTCCCGGTTTATTTCTTTATAAATATTGAGTAGGCTAGGCGGCCGCCGCACGGTCCTTGGAACAGAGAAACAAAGTCCCATAGCCTCTCCTGGGTTATGATAGGGATCTTGCCCCAGGATGACCACTTTAAGCTGATCCCAGGGGGTAAGTTCAAAAGCATTGAAAATGAGCGAACCAGGCGGATATATCTTTTTGCCGGCAGCCTTTTCCTTAACCAAAAACTGTTTAATCGCTTGAAAATAAGGCTGTTCGAATTGATCCTTTAAGACGTTTTTCCACCCAGCCTCAAGGCGGACATTGGAGTTATTACTCATAGTATAGTGACAGTTTGTATCATTAAGTTGCTTGCCTCCCAAATATAAGCCAACTGATAGAGAATAAAGAGTCTTGAAGAGGGAACGTGCTATAAAAAGAATCCAATTAAAAAATATATCAGTCTATCTTGTTAATCGTAAAGAAAAACGCTATTTTTGCAGCGCTTTAAATGAAAAGCACGAATATGGATTGTTTTCAAGTGAGAAATATACTTCAAACTTCATTACTCGATCTTCAATCTTCAAATCCGGTCCCGTAGCTCAGCTGGATAGAGCAGCTGACTTCTAATCAGCAGGCCACAGGTTCGAATCCTGTCGGGATCACTTGCACGCCAAAAGATCGGCCATTGGCCGGACATAAACACAAAAGGCTCCAATCGCCAAGCATAGCTTGAGTAATTGGAGCCTTTTGCATTTGTGAGTGAGTGCTGAGAACAATTTTTAATGCTGAACCTTAGCGCTACTCAGACCCGGATAAAAACCTACCTGGATTAAACCTGTGGGACAAAATAACTGGAGAGAATGAGATTGACCGTAACATCATTTTCGGAGAAGAATATGGCCATGATAGGATGGATAAAGATAAGCCTCGAGCCTCATTGGGATACCTTTGGTGTATTGAGGATAATTGGAAATTAATTCTTTGGTATGATGGTCAAATTGAGGGGATTGGTGTTTCCACTCCTAGTGAAATGAGGAAGAAACCAGTCAGGCTTTATAGTTTGGAAAAGGATCCTCATGAAAAAGATAATCAAGCGGCTAATCATCCTGTTTTGGTAAAACGATTACAAAAAGAAATCGAGGCGTGGTACCCCTTGGGTGAGAGAAGGACTTTAGGAAGTAATGATTGATTTGGTATTAATAGTTAAATTTAATAGTGTCAGATTGAAGAAATTCAATCCGGCATTTTTTTTATCATTTTTTAGGTTTACCACTTTCTTCCATCCCTATAATGTTCAACAAACAAAGACTGATCAACATCAAAATAACAAATAGCATTTCAACGGGGGAGAGCCAGAAAAACTAACCGTAAAAATTTTAAATATTTTGTTTGAAAAATTGAATATATAAAACAAAATGTGTAAATTTGTATAACTTAATATTTCTTCATTAGCAATGATTTTAATGATATTTATTACAGCAGTATTAATGGGTACAAGAATTGTATTTCGCAACTTCCAGCTTATCAAAATTGGTTTCCCAAGCTTACCCTACACAATCCTACACATTTTAAGGCGATCTCCAAAGGGGGTATTCAATACCTATACTTAGTCTATTGTCCATTAAGCTACAAATGAGCCCGTTCGTCGAAAATTCAGTAAACTTAATCACATGTATATTTAATTTGCCGAACAAAAGGATAGGAATATTGAGAGTTAAATAAAATAATTAGTTGTTGTCATTTTCTCCCATAAACCATAAACCATAAACCATAAACCCACAAACTCATAAACTCACAACCTATTTGAAATTCTTTAAAATCTAAAACCTTTGTGTATGAGACTGTTACTTACAACAATATGCTGTCTATTTACAAGCTCCCTTATTTTTTCACAAAATGCTGCTGTCAAAGGGCAACTTCAGAATCAGGAAGGGGAAGCGATTATTTATGCGAATGTGGCTTTATACAATCAACTTGATAGTGCCTTGGTAAAGGTAGAGACCACCGACGAAACCGGAATTTTTAAAATCAATAACATCAAACCAGGTAATTATTGGCTCAAAGCCAGTTATGTTGGATTGCCTGATCTGATCAAAAATGATGTACAACTTATCGCAGATCAGCAATTGGATCTGGGCGTACTTAGTTTTGCACTGGAGGCGATCGAGTTAGAAGCCGCAACTGTAAAGGCGGACCGAGCGATGGTAGAAGTGAAGCCAGATCGCATGGTATTTAATGTTCAAGGGACAATTAACAGTACCGGGGATAATGCACTGAGCTTGCTGCGTAAAGCACCGGGTGTAACAGTTGATAATAATGACAATGTGAATGTACTTGGGCGTTCCGGGGTATTGATTTATGTAGATGGAAAACGGCTGCCCATTGGTGGAGAAGAGCTGAGTAATTACCTGCAGAACCTGCAAGCAGATCAGATTGATAAAATTGATATTATTTCTAATCCCGGTGCCAAATACGAGGCGGAAGGTAATGCTGGTATTATTGATATCAGATTAAAGAAGGATAAAAATCTTGGTGCCAATGGCTCAGCGTCTTATACCTACAGTCAAGGAGATTTGAGCCGAATGAATGGAAACCTAAGTGGTAATTACCGGAATAAAACTATGAATGTTTTTGGAAGCCTGGGGGCTGCAGAAGGAGAAGGATTTAATGATATGAAATTTTACAGCCTATTACCTGGCAACAAAATCCAGGATGAGTCGAATTACGGTGAATGGGCGTGGACCAATTTTAACGCACGTCTGGGAACAGATTTTTTCTTGAATAAAAAACATACCATTGGCTTTTTAGTAAGTGTTATGGAAAACGATTCAGAAAGGAATAATTTAAACCGGATCAAGTTTTCCGAAAGTGAGACGCCTAATCGTGTGGATAGTGTTTTAGTTGCGGATAATAAGGGTGAAGGAGATCGTAGCAATCAAACGTATAACCTGAACTATCGGTTTGATAATTCTAAAGGTCGTACTTTAAATGTTGACCTTGATTATGGTAGCTATGGAAGCACTAATGTACGGGATCAACCTAATCGTTATTTTGATGCAACCGAAACCGTATTGTTACGGTCAAATATTTTTGCCTACGATACACCAACTGATATTGATATCTATACCTTTAAAATTGATTATGAACAAGGGCTTCTCGGCGGGCAGTTGGGCTTTGGTTCAAAATTGAGCCGGGTAGATTCAAAAAATACCTTTCAGGTATTTGATTCGAACAATGGGTCCGAAGTTTTGATAGATAACCTGTCCAATCAGTTTAATTATGAGGAAAATGTCTATGCCGGATATGTAAGTTATTCCAGGCCATTGAGTCAAAAATGGAATCTGATGTTAGGTCTGCGGGCGGAACAGACAGATTCAGATGGTGAATTGACTACCTTTAGTAATAGTCAGAATGATACCACGATCAGCCAAAATTATTTAAGTTGGTTTCCGAATGCCGGCTTAACCTTTCAGGCACATCCACAGCATAGTCTTTCTTTGAATTATGGTCGTCGGATTAATCGTCCGGATTATAATGTCTTGAATCCTTTTAGAAATCAGTTGAGTGAAATTTCGTATGAAAAAGGTAATGAAAGATTATTGCCGGAAATTGTCAATAATATTGAATTAGGATATACGTATAACTATCGCTATAACTTAAAGTTAGCCTACAGTAAGACAACCGACCAGATTACTCGTTTGATTGGACCAGATAACGAAAATTCGAATAAGAATGCGACCTTTATTACCTGGGCTAATTTAGCCAATCAGACGATTTGGTCTGCTAACTTAAGTGCCCCTGTCCAAGTCAATGAATGGTGGAATGCCTTTTTTAATATTAGTGCCTCTCACCTTGATAATCAAGCTGATTATGGCGAAAATGGAGTAGTGGATGTACAAGCCTTTACCTATAGCTTTTATACCCAGCAAACGTTTAATCTATTCTGGAAATTAAAAGGCGAAATCTCTGGTTATTACTCCGGTCCTGGTGTTTGGGGTGGTGTATTTGAATATGATCCTAGCTGGAGTCTTAACTTAGGTTTGCAGCGTAAATTCTTTGATGATCAGCTGAACGTACGGGTCAGTGCAAATGATATCTTTTACGAATCCTGGTGGAGCGGTGTTTCTGAATTTAATGGTCTGATTTCTAGCGGAAGAGGTTTAAATGATAGTCGCCGGGTCAGTATCAGTTTGAGTTATAACTTTGGTAATCAAAATGTGAAATCCCGAAAACGGAAAACTGGAATTGAAGATGAAGCTGGGAGGGTTGGGAATTAATTTAATAGCGTGAACAGAAAAAACAGGTGTCATTCCGATCTCCCATTGTAATTGGAATTAGTGTGCCTTACTTTGTTTATGAGTTTATGAGTTTATGAGTTTATGAGTTTATTGAGCGTAGCCCCGCCTGGCCAGTCAGACAGGGAAATCCCGAGCTCGCTGAGGGATGGTTTAGGAGTTTATACGCGTTTATACGAATTGCGTGATAAACCCCAAATTCGCTTTAGCGAAGAGATAAACCAACCCGCTAAGGGCGGCATATACTTATAAACGTTTCACCAAAGTAAATGAAACTGCGGGATGACACCTGTTTTATAATTAGAAGAGAATTCTATCTCTATTATTCTCCGACTGCTTGAGGCTCATCTATAATAAGATCATCCTTAAAATAAGCCGAGACATAGGTAGTCAATTCTTTACGACTTTCTTTATCTAGCAATTTGGTTTGCTTAATGATCTGCTGAAATGTGGATTCAAGCTCAGCAAACCGCTTCTTTGGAGCTTTAAGTAGATACCTATCCTCATCAAAGCCAAGCCAAACCCGATCCTTTAAAGAGGTCTGCCCATATATACTAGTGAGTAAGGCATATGGAGCATAGACAAATCCGGAAAAATCAAAGTCATAGGGTACGGGAATAATTTTCTCTTCCTTTACCAGGTATTTGACATTTCTTGGCCCTTTAAAATCCCAATCGGTATTTCCAATCAGATATTGGAACATAGCCACATCGCGCCTTGCCTTTTCCTGAAATATATCCGGAGTCAAATAACGAAATTGCGTTGCTTTTTGTGCGCCCAGCCGGGCACGCAGCTGTGCCGTATCCTCAATTAAAAAGGCATACTGGGTTTTACTTTGATCATTGTAAATATCCTTATAAGTTATTTCGATCAATTGTACCCGGTAACTGGCGGTTGTAACCTCATTATATAACTTATAGGCCAGATATTCTTTGATCAAAGCAGCTTTTGAAGCCTCGGAATCATCTTTACAGTAAGCAACGAGCTTCATATCGTTATACGCTGCCAATCCGGCTTTACTCAGGTGCTTCTTTTTAAATTTGATCTTTAAAGGTGGAATCTCAGTACAGCGCATACGACGAAAGCGACCCCGTAGACTAACTTCTGCCTTCCATTCCTGTACTTGGCCATCCGGCGTGACAAAGGAAAACTTAGCCGTATGATCGTTGGTATCTCGTCGATTTTCGTTCAGATATTGTAAAGGCAACTCAAGGCTTACTTTTAAGATCTCTTGCTGGTGCAAAATATCGAAAATGCTCTGTTGTGGGGTCCCTGAATCAGCACTACTACCAATTGATAGTAGCAGTAGTAAAAACAGGAACATCATTCTTTGTAATTTCATATATCTTGTATGTTTCATAAGGTAAATATATCTACACTTTAGCTCTTATGCAATAGCCCTGCCGCGTGTATCTATTTGAGAAACAGTACTTTAAAATAGTGTTAAATATACACAAAGTTAAGTTGCCGTTGCCCACAATATTTTCCGCTGTAGACTTATCTAATGCCTGATTAATAAATGTTTTTACCTCATCTGTGAAATATTATTTTGTTTGCTGAAAACATCATTTTTAACCTTATCAAAAATGTCGGCTGAAAACGGCCTTAGTTAAAATGTGTTAAGGTTAAAATTGTTTTAGAAATGGTTAATATTGTTTAGGTAAATTTTCACCCATCGATGATCAGCAATTGATATTTAGTGGTAATATTTCAAGTTCTGAAAATGCAGTTGTTCGAATAGCAACCTTTCCTGCTCTGGTTGCGTTTAATATTCGCTTAGAGCTAGTAGACTGTTCAAAGAAATTTCCCTGTTCTTAGACAATACAATACCAGAACTATTCAGATATATAATATTTTTATAATATTTCGGATATTTTTCAAATCAGTCTAACAATAGCTTGCCTGAACCGGAGTTTTTTGATATGTTTACTATATTATAAATTATTGACAATCATAGATGGCCGAGAGCTACAAATACCCAGATTTTAAGAAGTATAAGTTCCGAGAACTCAAGGTATATGCGTCAACGGAATGGTTAGCTGATAATAAGAAGAAGTATCGTCAGGTGTTCGATCGGTATGAAACCACATATATTTACGCCGAACTTTCCTTCTATAATAAACTCTTTGATGAAGAAGACTGGGAGATTGATATTGAGCTTCGTTGTTATAGCCTCAAGAAAGGCCGTAAAGAAATCTGTACCCTGCGCTTCGATAGTAGAAAGGTTAGTAAGTATGATAGCGTAGTCTATATCCGCGAAGGTTGGGGTAATAAGACAGAAGGTCAGTTTTGGAAAAAAGGAACCTATTACTGGGAAGCCTGGATCCAGGGAGAAAAGGTAGCCACTAAATATTTTTACGTGGAAGATGCAGGCAAGGAGACCTTGGCTGGTGAAAACCCTTACCTGGAGGTTCAATCCTTAAAACTGTATGAAGGTCCTTATGATGATGTAAGCGAGGACGATCGTACCTATTTTAAATCTTTTGGCTCGGAAGAGACACGATATATCTACGTAGAGATCATATTGCGAAATCTCAACACTGCGAAAAGCTGGCAATGTGAACTCTTTAGCAAGTTTTATAATGATGCCCGTGAGCTCAAAGGGCAAGTTGTGCGATTACAGCGCGTAGAAAAAAAGGACGAACTCATCAAGATTACCGCCGGCTGGGGCTCCAATGTAAAAGGCTCCTGGCGAAAAGATAGATACACAGCCGAATTGATCTTCATGGATAAGCTCCTCGCAGTAATCCCTTTCGAAGTAAATAGTGAGTTTGACGAGGGTATTGCATCCGTTTTATTGCCAGATCGCCTTGGTCCAGTTGTTCTCTCTTCCGAAACGAATCCCAATGAGTCTTTTGAGGATGTCATGATGCGACTGGATTCGCTTATTGGCCTCACTGAAATCAAAGTTAAGGTGCGGGAACATGCACAGTATATTCAATTTCTACAGCTGCGTAAGGAAAAGGGTTTTGAAGAAAAAGAGTCCATTAATGTGCATTCCGTGTTTATTGGTAACCCCGGAACAGGTAAGACGACGGTTGCAAGTATGATGGGGAAACTCTATAAAAAAATGGGCTTGTTAAGCAAAGGACATGTCCATGAAGTAGATCGTGTAGACCTTGTTGGAGAATACATTGGTCAGACGGCGCCTAAGGTGAAAGAAGCTATTGAAAAGGCGAGGGGAGGGGTGCTGTTTATCGATGAAGCATACGCCTTAGCTCGTTCCAATGATGATAGTAAAGATTTTGGTCGTGAGGTCATTGAAATTTTGGTGAAAGAAATGTCAAATGGACCTGGTGATATGGCAGTGATAGTGGCTGGGTATCCTAAGGAAATGAAGCATTTCCTGAATTCCAACCCTGGACTTAAATCTCGCTTTAAGCTCTACTTTGAGTTTTCTGACTATTTACCACAGGAGCTATCTGAAATTGCTAAGTTCGCCTGTAAAGAAAAAGGCGTTGAATTGATGGATGATGCTTTTGAAAAGATTGATCAGATTATTATTGATGCT
>CBDUIU010000003.1:0-22835 GCA_965367335.1 uncultured Saprospiraceae bacterium | reverse complement strand
GGAGGACAAAATACTGTCGGAACTATATTTTCGCAAAATTGTAACCAGATAACAGTAAACTGGGAGAACCAGTCCAATTCACCAGTTAATGAAACACTTCAGTTGTTTGTTGATGTGTACTTCTTTGAAAATGGTGATACTATTCTTGTTACTTCAGATACTCTGGATATTGTATTTAGTGAACAACAAGATTTTCTATTTGTAGAAATTTGTGAAGGGGAACCTGGATACTTCTTTCCCCGAACTGGAAACCTATACCCCGAAGGTACCTACGATATTGTTATTCCTGGAAATCCGAATCTCATTTGTACTCAATATGTCAATCTAACAGTAACTGAATTACCTTCAAGCTACACAATAGTTACAGATACTATTTGTGCTGATGATTGTGTCTCCTATGGCGGTCAGACTTTTTGTACTCAAACCAATGATACGATTCACCTGGAAAATGCAGCGGCAAATGGATGTGATAGTGTCATCATTTTATCCGTCATTGATCGAAGAGGTGATACGCAGGTAACCATGAGTTCTACACCTGCTGCTTGTGTGCCGGGGCAACCAGGGGGCACGGCAACTGCAACGGTGAGCGGATCCCTTACGCCCTACACTTATGCATGGAGTACACAAGCCACTACTGCATTGGTAACTGACCTTCCGCAAGGATGGTACTTTGTTACGGTCACTGCAAGTAATGGATGTTTCGTCACAGACTCAATTTTCGTTGAAGGGCCAATTGGGGTGTCTGCTAACAGCACACCCGTTGATTGCGATGACCTTGGCGGTACAGCAACAGCAATGGCCTTAGGGCCAGTCACCACGCCAATTTTTGAATGGAGCAACGGGGCAATTGGACCTATCCAAACGGATCTGGCTTCTGGTGGGTATTCTGTTACTTTAACAGATCAGGCTACAGGTTGTCGGAAGCACACGAATGTGATCGTTGAGCAGGATACCATATGTTATGTTTTGATTTCTGGTTTTGTTTTTCAAGATACAATAAGTGATTGTACAACGAATAGTACACAGGAACCTCTTCCTTCCGCACTGGTAGAACTCAGTACTGGAGAAATTGCTTTTACGGATTATGATGGTTATTATGAATTCAAAGTAGATCCAGGTGATTATATGGTAAGTATCGTATACGATACGACCTATTACAGCAATGAATGTGCAGCTAATTATAATGTTAGCTTACCAGATTGGGGAGATGTTATGACCGATAAAAACTTTTATTTAAAATCAAAACATGTTGCCGATTTTTTTATGAAAATTGACAAAGGCTTACCACGCCCAGGTCGTAAACACTTAGTGCGAATTTGTGTAATGAACCGGGCGGGATTTCCTGGTGATGGTACCCTCACTTTCACTTATGATCCAGAGCAAATGTTTGTCCGTTCAGATCCTCCTTTCACTCAACATGATACAACTAACCATCAACTCATCTGGGATTTTACCGACCTAAGTAGTGGAACAATTTATGTCTTCGGCGCTTATTTTACACTTCGTACTGATATCCCTCAGGGGACTCCACTTAATATGGATTTTGAAGTCACCCCAATCATTGGAGATTTAAATCCTTTGGATAATACCGTTTCGGATTGTGCTTCTACCGTTCGTGCTTCTTATGACCCTAATGACAAGCAAGCTGACCCTATGGGTACCGGCCCGCTGAATCGGCTGGAATTTGATCAACAAGATCTCAGTTACCTGATTCGCTTTCAAAATACAGGAAACGATACAGCCTTTACCATTGTTGTTACAGATCAGCTGGATGAAAGCCTGGATGTTGGTTCGGTAGTGCCTGGTCCATCCAGTCATGACTATAGCGTGGAAGTATTGGATGGCAATATCCTGGAGTTTACCTTTGATAACATTTTGTTGCCGGATTCAAATGTTAACCTGGCGGGTAGTCAGGGTTTTGTCTTTTTTGATATAAAATTAAAAGATGATGTGACCCCCGGCACCCGAATAGAAAACAATGCGGATATTTACTTTGATTATAATGCCCCGGTTCGTACCAACACTGTTTTCCATACAATACGACAAAATGATGTATCATTGGACCAGTCATTTTCAAGTTGTGGAAATTATACCTATACTGGAACCATTTATACCGAAGATACCCTGATCGTCGAAACTATTCCATTACCGCTCTACGACAGCATTACTCATACTCAAATCCAGATTTTCCCCGAATACCTGATCAACCTGGATACAATAATTGGAAGAGGCGAATTATATAATGGTATCATGATCAATAATGATACGACCTTACAATTCAATTACCTCAGTCAGGATAATTGCGATAGCCTCGTTCAAGTTAATGTCACTGTTTTGACCACTTCCACCAATACCCTGGGTTCGCACGAAAGGTTATCAATTTTTCCAAACCCAACCAAGGGTCTACTTTTTCTAAGCTGGAAAGAGATTCCAGTTGAGGAATATGAGGTTCGGGTATTTAGTATTGCGGGTAAATTGTTAGATACGATGACTGTGACAGGAGATGCAACAATGGATTGTTCAAAGCTGTCAGCTGGAACTTATTTTTTGCAGATAAAAGGCACGGATTGGCAGGTGATAGAGAAAGTAGTTCGGCTGTAGCACACCATTTTCCAGATCTGTAAATAGTCAAACTTAAAGATAGGAAAAGTCAATCAACAGCGATTGCTCAATTGGTTGACTTTTTCTCCTTTAATATGCCAATCGCCAGCCAAACCCAACCCACGATAAATAAAACACCGCCAATCGGGGTGATAGGGCCCAGCCAGGACCAATTGCTTATCCCAAGGATGTCCCGGCAAGCTAATAGATAAAGCGATCCTGAAAATAACACTATTCCTGCAAGAAAAAACCAACCCGCTTTGACTAGAGCAGGAGTTTTTAATTGGGTCGATAGGATGGCTACTAGAAACATAGCAAAGGTATGGTAATACTGATAGGTAACGCCAGTATGAAAGATAGCTATTCGCTCTGAAGAGAGCATGGCTTTAAGACCATGAGCACCAAAAGCACCCAGGGCAACGGCCAAAGCTCCTGATAGAGCTGCAGTAATTAATAAGGATTTAGAGCTCATATGAATTTGTTTTAAGCACTAGGTGAACCCCACTGTTTTAGTAAAATAACTATTAATTAAAACGTCTCGCTTCCTTTGACATGATATAATTCGCCACCCACCCATATGCAAATAAACCAATGGCCAGTACTATTCCAAAGGCCATATGCTCTGTCAGGGCGAACATTACTCCAAAGACAGCCAGGCTTATGGCATAATAACCTAAGATCTTTCTTGCTTTGCTATCTTCCGGAACTGCAAACATGCCACCTGCGGGAATTAATAAACCAATACAGACCACACCTCCCACAAAGAGTCGGGCGGCATTTAACTCTCCGATTACTTCGGTTAATCCGTTACCCAAACCTATAAGCACCAAACCGGAAATCAACAAGGCACCTACAACATTAGAAGCTTTGATCTCATCCTCCGTTAGGGCTAGTTTTCCCAAGGCATGAAAACGCAGAAAGATATTCGAGAAAGGCCTGGCTATCCAACTGGAAAAGACAAAGATCAGGTAGAGCACAAATAAGGGCATCATGAGGGATTCTAATTGTTCGCTACTACGAGAAAGGGCCTTCAAGATCTGAAACAAGACATACAATCCAATGATCACGAACCACTGTCCTTTTTCTGTCAATTTTTGCATAGCCAGAAAATACTTCAGCACAATTCGATAGAGCCAGTTTTTTCCTTTAATGGCCTCTTTCAAACCGTGCTTGGCAAATTCCGAAGTAGGGTTTAATCGCAGTGCTTCCCGAAAAGCCGCAACCGCATCATCGTAGCGGTCTTGCTCTATGAGGACCCAACCCTTGTTAGCGTGAGAATCAGCGTTGTCCGGAGCATTGCGCAAGGCATAATCCAGTGTCTCGGCCGCTTCGGATTGCCGGTTGAGCATAGAAAGCGCCTTTGCCCGGAGGTTAATCAGCTCTACGTGTTCCGGGTCTAGCTCCAGCCCTTTGTTGGCTTCACTAAGCGCCTGTTCCCAATTCTCCTGATACATAGCAATATCGGAGCGGATTTCAAAGAAAGCAGCTGCAGTGGGAACAATTCGCTGTCCTTCAGCTATCATTTCCTGGGCTTTAGGAATTTGGTTGGTATAGAATAAGGCTCTTGCCGTGATGAGGTACAAGAAAGGATCGCCGGGATTATTCTTCAGCGCATTCTGAGCAATAGGTAAAGCAGACTTAAAATCTTTTTTTTGCAAATAGTAAACCGCTAACAAACCCAGGGCTTCGGCATTTTCAGGCTCTTGGCTAAGGGCTTTTTCCAACTCACTTTTAGCTTGATCATAGCGGGCTTGTTGAAGTAAAAGCCTTGCGCGTTCAATATATCGTTCAGTCATTATTTTAAATAGATCTAATATAACACGCCAGCAATGGCAGCTGTCATAAAACATGCAATGGTACCGCCAATCAGGGCCCGAATTCCAAACTCTGTCAAAGTACGACGTTGGCCTGGGGCAATAGCGCCAATCCCACCGATTTGAATACCAATTGACGCGAAGTTGGAAAAACCACAAAGGGCATAAGCAGCAATAATCAAGGATTTGGGTTGTAGAATAATACCAGATTGGCGGAGGCTATTTAAGTCTGCATAGGCGACAAACTCATTAATAACCGTTTTTTGTCCTAACAATTGACCGACGACCAATACGTCCTCATTAGGTGTACCTAAAAGCCAAGCAAAAGGCGCAAAGATCAAACCGATGATATAAGTAAATGTTAGTCCCTCAAAGCGGCCATTGGTAGCTGATTTAATGACGTCATTGAGGCCCGTCCAGTCTCCAATAGTACCTAGCATAGCTTGGTTCATCATATAGATCAAGGCAGTGAACACCAATAACATCGCACCAACATTGATCGCCAGTTTGAGTCCGTCGGTCGTGCCACGGGAAATGGCGTCCAACAAATTGTGGGAGCCATCATCTTCCATTTTAAGTTGTTGCTCAATGTCCCGCTCTTCGGTTTCCGGATAGAGCATTTTAGCCGCAACAATGGCAGCCGGTGCCGAGATTAATGAAGCAGTAAGTAAATGCTTGGCAAAGAAAACCTGTTGCTCTGGATCTGTACCTCCCAGAAAGCCAATATAAGCGGCAAAGACCCCACCAGCAATGGTTGCCATACCACCCGTCATTAAACAAAGTATTTCTGACTTTGACATATTTTCGAGATATGGCTTAATGGCTAAAGGAGCTTCTGTTTGGCCAAGAAATACATTGCCCGCTGCCGCCAAACTCTCTGGTCCAGTGAGCCCCATCGTCTTACTCAGTAGCCAGGCCATCCCTTTGACTACTTTTTGTAAAATTCCAAAATAATAAAGAATAGAAGAGAAGGCTGAAAAGAACACGATGGTTGGTAACACCTGAAAAGCGAAAATATAACCGAAGGTATTCACATCTTCTACCAGGCCGGCAAATAAGAATTGAGCACCAGCTTCCGAAAAAGCCAGAATTTTCTGAAAACCTTTAGCAATGATATCGAAAAAGACACTTACATAAGGT
Organism: uncultured Saprospiraceae bacterium; assembly: GCA_965367335.1. Lineage (GTDB taxonomy): Bacteria > Bacteroidota > Bacteroidia > Chitinophagales > Saprospiraceae > CBDUIU01. The sequence goes on along the minus strand of CBDUIU010000003.1, from coordinate 17,280 downwards.
ACCTTAAGGATCAATATACCGAGGATCACCTGAAAGGACATTCCCATACCTACTAAGCGCCAATCAATTGCTTTTCGATTGGCACTGAGAAGATAACAAATACCTAGTAATACAGATACACCAAGTATAGCACGTAATAAGTCGACTACAAATTCCATAAAAGCATAGTTGTTTATGCGATAAAAGTACACATCCCAATTCATATTGCGAAATATGTCTTTCAGGAAAAGTACAGTGATCATTCGTCTACTTATTTAAAATGCACTAATTTTGGGCTGAGTATGATTACAGGCCTATTTTAAACTGGACCATAATAGTATGAAAAAACCTTATCTCATTGGTATTACGGGCGGTAGTGGCTCAGGTAAAACGACTTTTGTCAACAGTCTGAAAGTTGCATTTGGATCAGAGCAGATTTGTTTTATTTCTCAGGATGACTATTATCATCCCAAGGAAAAACAAAAAGAAGACGACAAAGGAGTGATTAACTTTGATTTGCCTAAATCCATTGATAAAAAAGCATTTTTGCAAGACATCGAGTGCTTGAGAGAGGGTGGAAAGGTTTACCGAATGGAGTATACCTTTAATAACAAAGAAAAAAAGGCGAAACAACTAGAATTCCATTCAGCTCCAATTATAATCGTTGAAGGGATTTTTATCTTTCATTTTAAGAAGATCCGTAAATTGCTGGACCTCAAAGTTTATCTCCATGCAAAGGAAAATCTTAAAGTAATTCGTCGGATCAAGCGAGATCGGGTAGAACGAAATTATCCCTTGGATGATGTGTTATATCGTTATGAAAAACATGTTCTCCCCACTTTTGAGCGATATATCCGCCCCTATATGGATCAAGCAGACCTAATTGTAAATAATAATGAAGGCTTTCATGCTGGCTTAGATGTATTAATAGGCTTTCTCGATGGTAAATTGAAAGAAAACAAATAAAATCTAATAAAGTATATAAAATTTATTGAAGCGGTTGTACCAAATGAAAAAAATTTTATTGTTATTCATTATACTAGGGCAAACAATTATTGCAATTAGCCAAATCGTAAATATTGAAGATCGACGGGCGGTAGAAGCAGATACCAATGGTTGGTTTGGAAGAGTTGATCTTGGTTTCAGTATGGTCAAAAATACCAGTGAGATATTTACAGTTTCCGGAAGGACCCAACTGGAATATCAGCATGACAAGCATTATGTTTTAAATATGTTCAGCTATGATTTGGTAAAAGCAGCAGAGACTGACTTTATTAACAATGGCTTTGTACACCTTAGATATAACTACCAACTTACGAAAAAATGGACCTACGAAGCTTTTGGACAAGCTCAATATAACGAAAAGATCAACCTGCGTTTTCGGGGCTTACTTGGGACGGGAATGCGGTATCAAATAATTGACATTAGAGATCAACAGATATATTATGGTTTAGCCTACATGTTTGAATACAATGAAGAGACCGAGCCGGATCGAATTTTTAGAGACCATCGGATAAGTACCTATTTGTCCGGCCTTTTTCCTATATCAAAAAATATAACTTTATCCGGCACTACTTACTATCAGCCAGCCATGAATAACCTGGATGATTGGCGTCTTTCATCGCAATCCAGGTTAGTTTTCACCATCTCCACCAAACTTAAGTTCACTACAAGTTTTAGAATTACCTATGACTCGCGAGTCCCTTCAGATACACCACATACGATTTATAGTTTTGTCAATGGATTACGCTTGGATTTCTGAAGTAACGAGAATCCTATAGGGTGGGATTGATAGGTGTGTTATGCAATGCCCAACTCAAACACCTGGTTAGGGAACCTGGATCGTTTCCTGGTGGTCATGTAGTTTTAATCGACGCAGGTGGTTGAGAGTTCTTAAAGGAGGAAGTCGGTGAGGAGATCAATGAGATAGATTTTTCTGGATAGAGTGAGGGGGAAAAGTAGAGAATAGGTTGATTTTTGGTGTAGCCCCCTCTTTGGGTTGGGGGGCCCAGCCCGCCACCACCGCCCCCCGAATCTTCGGAGTCTGAATCCATTAACATAGCTTTACCGTTCACTTTATCTCTTTCGACAAAAGTGTGCAAACTCATTCCAGAGCGAAGCTTACTCAAGGGTACCCATATTGAGCTTACTTTAATAGATCATCGATAAATGACCTACCTTGATAAGAATGGCATTGTGCTATTCTTGACATCCAAATATATGATGGAAAACAAGTAATTAACCGATGGGGACATTCAACCCGATCTTGTGGGGAATGGCTAACTGAATAAGATTACTTGTCGTACTTGATGGTATAAAGATAAAAAAAACATTTTAACAAATCAAACAAAATCAAACATTTTTATCGGTTTAAATAATCTCATCAAATTCCTCCGACTCCTGATGCATCTCACCTAACCTGTTTGTTTTCAATTTATGCATCTGCTCAAACTGCAGGATTACCTGAGCTATTACTTCAGCATCTACAAAGGTCTTTGCTTCTTCCAGGTCATTGACAAGTCCGCCAGTACGAAATTTATAGGTTTGTTCATACATCCCTGTTTCAAATTTGATGGAGATCCGGCTGTCGTGTTGGAAGACAGTGATTTTCAAATTGGAGTGTTCAATTTCACCAATGATTCTCATGTTGTTTGTTTGTTATGGTAATCGGCCAGAAGTCGGTTGCTTAAGGCCAAATAAATTTCTTTATACATAGGAAACTGTTCTTCTAATTGCCTAACATGTCTTTCTATCGTAGCTTGGTCGCCTCTTACTGCGGGCCCAGTCTGTAGTAGTGATGGGTCTTTCTCTCCATCCGGCTGTGCTTTTATTTTATCAACCGTTTGTTGGATGAGCGGAAGTAATATTTCGAATCGAAGGTTTTTAGCGGAAACTATTTCATAACCGATTTGATAACAAAGATTAGTAAAGTTATTTACAAAGACTGCAGCCAAATGAAGCTGAGCGCGTTGTTCATCGTCTACCAGATGAACATGGTCGCTAAGTCGCTGGGCTAAGTGGAGTAGGGCGGTACGGTCTTGTTTGTAATGCGCATACACACAAAAAGGTACTGTTTTCCAATTTACATCCTTGTCCTTACTAAAACTTTGTAAGGGATAAAATACCCCAAACCGACGAAAGTGAGCTTGAAGCAAAGTAGATGGGCTGGCTCCGGAAGTATGAACAACTAAGGCGTCTTGGTTAAGAATTGCCTGTAGTTTTTCCACTACCGGACCAATGGCATCATCGCTTACAGCTAAAATGTAAAGGTCTTGTTGAGTGTCAAGTTTTCTAAGGTCATTCACTGCAGTTGCACCAATCTTTTTTGCTAACTGCGTTGCCTTTCGCTTCGTTCGGCTAAATACCTGATGAATCTTAATGCCTTGTTGCTGAAAGGCCAGGCCAAGGTGATGGCCAACATTTCCCGCACCAATAAGTGTGATGGAAGCAATTGTATTTTTTTTTACTAGGCTCATTCAGTCAATGAAAAGAATAGTCAAAGCGTAAACAAGAAAGCTGGGAATGCTAGGTGCGCTTAGCAATAACGGCTAAACCTTTTTGGCTCTTCTCCGCCACATCCCCAGTGATAAACCGAATAACATCAGTAGTGTTCCAGTCCAGAAAAAATTAATCCCCGGAAAGAGAATAGCTTCCAGTACGATAAAATCCGTACGACGATAATCTTCGGCAATTTCTACCGGAAGTTTATCCGTTTCCAGTGCTTGTTGGGCTACCAGGATAGTGATCGTTTTGTCTGTAGGACTGATATTGGTAAAGCGGAAAAACAATCCTTCTTCATCAATGACTTCGCGGAGATTAAAGGGGCGATTATTACGAATCAAGTAAAGGGGTTCTACTATAATCGGTTCGCTGTTATTGGGCGCTAAAACGGATAGACGGGCGCTTACGGCAATATCACCTTCTTGCCTGACGTAATCTTCGCGTTTAGGCTGAGGATTAAATCCTAAAAAGGTGATCTGGTAACCGTTGATCCTAAATTCGTCCCCTTCTTTTAGTACCTGTTCTGTATAATTTAATTCTGTATCAGGAATAAAAAGTTTAGTGAAAATAGCCTCTGGCAAACGTGCTTTTACATTGATATCATTAATTTCAACTGGAAAACTGTAGAGTAAATTTTCCCTTACTACCAACACTGGATTGGCCGTAAAAAATGTATCTTTTTTCAAATCTCTGAATTCTAATTCAAGCCCTACTGCGAGATCATTTTCTTTTGGCTTATAATCCGGATGGGTAGGCTGTTTGGTATATCCTTTCATCTGGACAAAGTAGCGGGTGGTAAAAGTTGTATCTCCCAAACCTACCTCATACAATTCATAACTCAGGCTATCTTCTGCTTCCTTCGCAAATTCCGGACTGATCTGCGCCTTTGGCAGGGAGGCGATATGAGTAAAGATGTCTTTATCGACATATCGCTTAGTCGATGGATTAGTGGCAGCAATTTTTGTGAATGATTTGTCGTAGAGGACATTTGGATGCAAATTAAACTCTTCAATTACATTTCCTTCCTTGTCCCGTTTTTTATAATTGATTTCAAAAGTGCGGGTAAAACCATGTAAGGTATCGCCGGTGTAGGTCACCTCGTAACCACTCATCAGCATGGGTAGTCCTTTGATCAGGCTAATGTTTTTCTTGTAATCATCCTCTGAGAATCCTTCTATCAAACCGCTTTGTGCAAAAACATTTGTGGAAATATGTTCCTTATTTAATCCGGAAGCAAGAATGCCTATGATCATCAATCCAAATCCGATATGCGCCAGAGCAGAAGCACCGGTTTTGAGATTACCCCGCAGAAAAGTAATGAGATAATCCAGGTTACTTGTTATTGCAAATATTCCGGCAAAAAGTAATAAGGTGTATTGCCAGGCATTGGCTTCAATCCATTGTTTAGCAATCATCGTTAGTATTGCCGCTGACAAAACTGAAATCCCCAGATGAGTGCCGAATTTTTTCGCATAGCCACTAAAGTTCCGCTCTTTAAACCTTAGGAACTGGGTCATGCCGGAGAGTAAGCCGACAAACACACCGATCCACAACTGAAATCTGTTATGATGTCCCAACTGATCGGTAATAACGGTCCCCACAAAAGTTGGATCAAAAAATTCAACGATTTTATTATATACCGGTAGTGACGTCGATACAGAAATCAATACAGCTGAAAACAATAACACTAAAGTTCCAATAAACATCCAGAATTCTTTCGAAGCTGTGGCTTCTTCATTTTCTGGTACTGGAATTCGTTTTTGGTGGGCAATATAGAAGCCCAAACCCATTGCCAAAAAGATAACAACTAGTGCAACCAACTGGGGCCCGAGCCCCATTTCGGTAAAAGCATGAACGGAAGTTTCGCCTAAAACACCACTTCGGGTTAAAAAGGTGGAGTAAAGTACGAGTACGAAAGTAAAACAGTAAAATAGGTAAGTACTTTTAATGGAATGGTTAGTAGAACGAGCAATTAGGTTGGTGTGGACTCCGGCAATCAGTGTAATCCAGGGTACCAATGACATATTTTCAACCGGATCCCATGCCCAGTATCCCCCAAAGCTTAAGGCCTCATAAGCCCAGGCTCCTCCCATTAAGATCCCTAGTCCAAGTATGGCCGCTGAAAATAAAGCCCAGGGCTGTACGGGCTGCAACCATTCTTTATACCTCCTTGTCCACAAACCTGCGATTCCATAAGCAAAGGGCACCAGGGTAGAGGCAAACCCCAGAAACAAGGTAGGCGGGTGGATGGTCATCCAGTAGTTTTGTAACAACGGGTTTAGTCCCGTTCCCTGAATGACACTGGCATAATCCGCGCGCGCAAAGATCGGAGCATCCATCACTTCTCTTAACAACAACAATGGATTTGCGCCAATTTTAAACTCTTCTCCAAAAAATGGGATATACACCCCTAACAACATACTTCCCAATACTAATTGGACCATAGAAAATATAGCGAGTACCGGTGCTTCCCAACTTTTTGCCGCATACATCAGGATCAACCCGAGGATCACATGCCAAAACATCCAAAGCATAAAACTTCCTTCCTGGCCTTCCCAAAAAGCGGAGAAAATATACCGCATAGGCAGGTCTTCGGAAACGTGTTGTTGAACATATTGGTACTCATAATATTGATTGATCATCAAATAAAACACCGTCCCTATAATGGCAAATACACCTAGTCCATGAATCCAGAAACTGATCCGTCCAATTTTCTTCCAGGACTTTGCCAGCTCAGTATCTGCTCGGTAATTGGTTGATGCACTGTAAGCTACAGCTGCTAATATGCTTGCACAAAAGCTAAGAAACAAAGCGATACGACCGAGTTGGCCAGGTAAAATATGTTCGCCTATGTATTGAATTTCTTCCATGAAATGATTTGATCAGCGTAAGTTGTTGTTTGTTTTCTGGAGGTTAAACTTGGAAAATTGTTATGGAGGTGCTTGCCTTCAGAGATGAATTTTCCCCGGTTGATGTTCATCGCTATAGTTATTAGCATTCTAGTTTTGCGTTGCTACTATCTTTCGTGAAAACAATCGTCATGAAGCGGTTAGACCTGTTGCGAAATTGAAGCTTAGGTTAGAACCAGTGAAAAATTTCTCATCCTACGATATACCCCAGACTCTTAAAACCTCAGATTAAGATTCTGCTTTTGATCGCACATACACTTCTTCATCCTTATATTTTGACGGACATTTCATCAACATATCCGAAGCAATGAATTCTTCCCCCCTCATTTTTCCTGTTAACACAATTTGCTCAGACAATTCGAAATCTTGCGGCTTTTCCGAATTCAAGATCACCTTACGTTCTTCTCCATTACTATCTTTGATATAAAAACTAAAATAGTTAGGATCTTTCACCGGATCATAATGCATCTCCTTATCTTTGGATAAAACACCCACAATTTTTACTTTCTGTTCCGTTTCAATCGCCTTTTTAAAGGTTGAATAGGTGCTAACATCACCAGAAAAAGAGATCAACGCAGCGATTCCGGCAGCAATCATCAGGATAGCAATTAAATGAATCTTTTTCATCAGATATAATTTTGTGCAAATGTAACTGTAATAAATGGATTTTCGTTGTAGCCGAAAATCATGGTTTCGTCAATTTTTAAACGCGAAAATGGGTCCAGAGGTACTATTTTTCCAAGGTTTATGTGCAAATGAAAAGATAAGCGGCCAGAATTATTATTTTTTCCTCAAAAGAACTACTAATACTACTACTAATATTTAATTTTGAGCCTATAGCCTCAGCCTTTTAGTCAGCGGGGCATTTACCAGTCTGACAGGGCTAAACCCCATAAACTCCATAAACTGGTTTAAAAAAGTTTATGCCGCCTTTAGCGGGTTGGTTTATTTCTTTGCTAAAGCAAATTTGCTGTTTATCACTCAGTACGCATAAACCCCATAAACCCCATAAACCCACAACCCACAACCCATGCACACCATAGCATCATTGAAAAAACTTTCAGTCTCTCAAGGTGGCCCCAACATTTTGGAAGAAATTAACCTGGATATCTCTCCCGGTGAGTTTATCTATTTGATTGGAAAAACAGGTAGCGGAAAAAGTACCCTGCTAAAAACCCTTTACGGCGAGCTTCCACCTGCCGAGGGCCGGGCTGCTATTGCCGGTTTCGATCTGGCTAAACTTGATCGTAACACTATTCCTAAGCTTCGTCGTCAGCTTGGTATCGTGTTTCAGGACTTTAATCTGCTTTATGATCGCTCCGTCAATGCTAATCTGGATTTTGTCCTGCGTGCAACTGGTTGGAATAAAAAAAAGAAGCGCAATGAGCGGATTGTCGAAGTACTACAGCAGGTCGGCCTTTCCGGAAAAGGCGATCGGCTACCCCACGAACTTTCCGGTGGTGAGCAACAACGCCTGGTGATTGCCCGGGCCCTCCTCAACAAACCTCAGCTCATTATTGCTGATGAACCCACGGGCAACCTGGATCCGCAAACTTCCGAGGAGATCGTCCAATTGTTACGTGACTTATCTAAATCACATAATACAGCTATTCTTTTCGCAACCCACGATTACCGTATTTTGGAAAAGTATCCTGCTCGAACACTTAGGTGTGGGAATGGTCGAGTGATGGATGAGGAGTAGTGGGCTTAGTCCCTGTACAGTAGTAGGTAATCTGTAGTTGATTGTTGAAAAAGCACCGGTCAAAAAGCAGCGTTTAAACGGATTTAACAAAATCTCCTTATCTTTACATTATGTCAAAAAATAAGAAAAATAAAGACCCTTTCTCCGCGCTCAACGGTCTGGTTTTTTCCACAAACCCGGATTTTGAGGGCTTTCAAGGAACAGAAGGAGCATCGGAAGAAAGCTTGCCGCCACAGCAGCAACGGCTACGAGTGATGATCGATCGTAAAAAACGAAGAGGTAAAGAAGTCACCTTAGTCACTGATTTTGACGGAACAGAAGAGGATTTGAAAGCACTTGGGAAATTCCTGAAGACGAAATGTGGCGTAGGGGGCTCAGTGAAAGATGGGGAGATATTAATCCAAGGCAACCATAGGGACAAGGTGGTGAAATTACTAAAAGAAAAGGGCTATACCGGAACGAAAGCAGCAGGGGGCTAATACATTTCTGGTCAGGGCACTACCCTAAAAAAGCTATTTTTCTTGTAAAAACTTGACTCTTCCCAATTAAATCCCTACGTTTGTGTAATCAAATTCTATTTAATAACGATGCATACATCTTTCAACAACAATTATTTTTGCTTCTTTTTTTACGGACATTCGTAAAAGGACTGCTTAGTTGTTGAATATAACATATAACAGATAAGGAGTCCCAACGGACTCCTTTTTTTGTACCTCCTAACCAATTTAGCCTTACGCAAAGTGAAACCAAACGTTTTTAAGTACCGCTATTTTTACTTTTTCTACTTTTATGGTCATCCATAAAGGGATTCTAATTTGTCGTGTTCGCACCTAAAAAAGAGTCCCGTTATAATAGCGTGACTCTTTTTTATTTTAGAGAAGATCATTAAAATCTTCCAAAAACATTCTTTTTTAAAACAACTTACATGCTCGATCTATCAACTTCAGTTCAACCCCAGCGTGTCGTTATTCAGGGCGTGCGAGGTGCTTTTCATGAAATTGCAGCGCGTCATTATTATAATCAGGAGCTGGACATTGTGCCAGCAAGTACTTTTGCGGAACTGGTACAAAAGGCAGAGGCGAAAATAGAAGTTGATAGTGGAATCATGGCTATCGAAAATACTATTGCCGGAAGTTTAATGTTAAATTATTCATTGCTACAGAACTCTCACCTTCATGTCAGCGGTGAATTATTCCTTCGAATCAAACAAAACTTAATGACACTTCCGGGAGTGCGTATGGAGGACCTTAAAGAAGTGCATTCTCATCCAATCGCAATTCAGCAATGCGTTCAATTTTTTAAACAATATCCGCATATTCAGCTCGTCGAATCCGAAGATACGGCTTTGAGTGCTCGCTATATCAAAGAAAAACAGCGTGGTGATATTGGCGCCATTGCCAGTACTTTGGCAGCAGACCTATATGAATTATCTCTTTTAGCAGAAAGCATTGAAACCAATAAGCAGAATTATACCCGTTTTTTAATTCTAGATCATGCTTGCCCTACAGGTATACATACTCTGAATAAAGTTTCCATCTGTTTTGCTACGCCTCATCAGGTTGGTTCTTTACACCAGGTCTTATCCAAACTAGCAGAGCAAGGAGCGAATTTAACGAAAATCCAATCCGCTCCGATCATCGGACAACCCTGGCATTATTTCTTCTTTGTGGATTTTATATGTTTGGGAAAAAAATCCCCCCTAACCATCGTGGATACGATTCGACCTCTTACTGAAAACCTTCAGGTTTTAGGCATCTATCAAAAAGGAGAATATTATGAGAATTAAGTCAGCTAGCAGAATTGCCCAAGTCAAAGAATATTATTTTTCCCGTAAGTTACGAGAGATCGCCCAGCTGCGTGCTGATGGACAAGATATTATCAATTTAGGGATAGGAAGTCCGGACCAACTTGCACCAGATGCGGCCGTTAATCGATTACAAACCGCTAGTTTAGAAGATGACGTTCATGGTTATCAAAGCTACCGGGGGATACCGGAATTAAGAAAGGCATTTGCACAATGGTACCAGCGCTATTTCTCTGTAACCCTGGATGCCAACCATGAGATCCTTCCTCTACTAGGTTCCAAAGAAGGTATTATGCACATAAGCATGACTTTTTTGGAAGACGGAGATGAAGTGTTAGTCCCTAATCCTGGCTATCCGGCATACCGTTCAGCTGCGGCCTTAGCCGGAGCAAAGGTTGTAGAATATCGATTGTCAGAAAAAAATAATTGGCAACCGGATTTAAAGGAGTTGGAAAAACGAGATTTAGAAAAGGTAAAGTTGATGTGGGTAAACTATCCGCACATGCCTACAGGTACACCCGCTAATGTTGATGTCTTAAAACGGTTAGTAGGTTTTGCTCACAAACACCAAATCCTGTTGGTCAATGATAATCCTTCTAGCTTCATTTTGAATGACCATCCATTTAGTCTGTTATCAATTGAAGGCGCAAAAGCAGTTGCCTTAGAGTTAAATTCTCTCAGTAAATCCCATAACATGGCTGGGTGGCGAGTTGGAATGTTAGCAGGTAATAAAGACTACTTGAATGAAGTCTTAAAGTTTAAAAGCAATATGGATTCCGGTATGTTTCGCGCGGTACAATTAGCAGCGGTAGAAGCACTACAGGCAGGGCCAGAATGGTATGATCATATCAATGAACAATATGCCAAAAGAAAGCAAATTGCAGAGGCCATTTTCGATGAATTAAATTGTCAGTATGATACTACTCAGGTCGGGATGTTTTTGTGGGCCAGAATACCGGATAGCTTTGCAGATGCCTATGCTTTATCTGACCAACTATTGTATGAAGCAAATGTTTTTATAACGCCCGGAGGAATTTTTGGCAATGCAGGGGAACATTTTGCCCGTCTCAGTTTATGTAGTAATGAGGCGACATTGAAAGAAGCACTAAAAAGCGTCCAATTATGGAAAACCAGCAAACAGTCTGCGTCGTTGGCGTAGGGTTGATTGGCGGATCACTGGCGATAAGTTTAAAAGAAAACGGTTTTGCCAAAGAAATTATCGGTGTAGATCAGTCGCAAGACAACCTCGATAAAGCCATCCGTAGAAGAGTAATTGATAGAGATTTACATCTGGAACAAGCCATTAAAGAATCAGATATTATTATCCTTGCTATTCCAGTAGACGCGGCGATAAAAGTATTACCGCAGATATTAGATCAAATTGATAAACAATGTGTATTGGATGTTGGCTCTACCAAATTGCCTATTATTGAAGCAATTAAAAGTCATCCAAACAGAGGCCGATATGTTGCCACCCACCCAATGGCCGGTACCGAATACTCCGGCCCGGAGGCTGCTATCCCCAATCTCTTTGATCATAAAGCCACTGTTTTTTGTAACCTCAGTGATAGTGACTCAGATGCAGCTGATTTGGTACAAGCGCTCTACCAATCTATACCGATGCACATCGTCCAAATGAATGCACAAGAACACGATTTGCATGCCGCTTATGTATCACATATTTCGCACATTAGCTCATTTGCATTGGCATTGACAGTTTTAGAAAAAGAAAAAGATGAAAATCAGATTTTCGATCTAGCGAGTGGAGGTTTTCGTTCTTCGGTACGTTTGGCTAAAAGCTCACCGGACATGTGGACTCCAATTTTTTCTCAAAACCGTGACTTCGTTTTGGATGTTTTAGATGAGCATATAAATGTGTTGTCTCGCTTCCGCAGCTTATTAATCAAAAGAGATTTTAAAACTTTCTATAAGTTGATCGAGCAAGCCAACCAAATTCGAAAGATCATTGATTGAGTATTATCTATAAATTCTATAAACCAGTTTATAAGTTTATGCCGCCTTTGGCGGGTTGGTTTATCTCTTTGCTAAAGCAAATTCGGAGTTTATCACTCAGTTCGCATAAACCCCATAAACCATAAACCATAAACCCTATAAACCCCATAAACACATAAACCCCATAAACCATAAACTCCTAAACTAACAAAAACCCATATAACATGGATTTAAAATTCAAACCCATCCTCGACAGCGCTAAAAAGCGACCTATTTTAATTGCGGGACCTTGTAGTGCAGAGACGGAAGAGCAAGTCCTCCGCACCGCAAAAGCACTGGCCAAACAAAATATTGACCTGTTTCGGGCGGGCATTTGGAAACCCCGCACCCGGCCCAACTCTTTTGAAGGCGTAGGAGTTGAAGGTTTAGCTTGGTTGCGACGGGTCAAAGAAGAATATGGGCTAAAGGTGACAACTGAAGTGGCCAATAAAGAACATGTCTATGAGGCCTTGAAATATGGTGTCGATGTGCTTTGGATTGGTGCGCGGACAACGGTAAATCCTTTCTCTGTCCAGGCTATTGCTGATGCGATCGAAGGCGTAGATATACCCGTTTTAATTAAAAATCCAATTAACCCAGATCTGAATTTGTGGATTGGAGCGATTGAGCGTATCTATAAAGCCGGAGTCCGTAGGATTGGTGTTATCCACCGGGGGTTTTCTGCCTTTGGCGACTCTCGCTATCGCAATGTGCCGCGTTGGCAAATTCCGATTGAATTAATGCGCCGGTTCCCTGACCTGACGATCATCTGTGATTCCAGTCATATTTGTGGACGTCGTGATATCCTCGCTGAGATATCTCAAAAAGCCTATGACCTCAATTATGACGGGCTGATGATTGAAACGCATCCTAACCCAGATGAAGCCTGGAGTGATGCCAAGCAACAAATTACACCTGAGGTTTTTGGCCAAATGACAGATAGTCTGATTCTTCGCTCTGAAACCACCGACGATGAAGAGTTTCTGCACAATTTAGATGATCTACGGCACCAAATTGATGAAATAGATCAAGAGTTACTAGCCCAGTTGGGCCGCCGCATGAAGATTGCGGATATGATAGGGATGTACAAAAAGAAAAATAACATCTCTGTTTTTCAAGCTGCGCGTTGGTCCGAGATCCTCGAGAAAGCTGTCGTCAAAGGAAGAGAGCATGGTCTTAGCGCTGACTTTATGACAACGATGCTTAAAGCCATCCACGAAGAATCAATTAATCATCAAGAAAAGATCATGAATTCAGGTGAACAAAAGCTGGTAGATAAAGAAGAGCAGCAAAAAGGAGAACGAGGCTAAATTGATTTTTTGATTACCGGATTTTCAGTGTTAAATTAGACAGATAGGTTGGTGTATGGAAGTCTAGATTGCAACAGGAGTTGTTAAATGTTAATTGTTTGACCAACAACGTCAAATGCTTTTAACGTCATAAATTTTATTGGACTTTTATCATAATCTTTTTTAAACATTGTAAAAATACTACAATCACTAAGTTGACCTGAAGCATTTGTCATTCTTCTTTCTAAGGTAGCCTCTAGTTTAAAATCTAATTTTTGGGGAATGCGCTGGCTCTTAATATTATCCGTTGCACAATGAATTTCAATTCGATCCAACCCTTCTAGCTCAAAACCTACCTTAGTTAGGGCACTTACTATTTCAGTAGCATATCCCTGGTTAAGGAAATTTGTATTTACCCAATAGCCAATTTCTCTTGCCAGATCATCGGTTCGGGTATGTAACCCAGTGGAGCCAATTAAAACATCTTGAGCCTTATTAAAGACACCAAAAGTAAAATCCTTTTCTAAATCGAAATTCCCGCGAAATTTTCTAAGTAATTCAATCTTAGCTGCTAAGGTCGTAGGCTCTTTTTGAGCCCAGGGCATCCATAACTTTAAGTGGGCTATACTATCACTTATCGCTTCTAATAACAAGGAAGCATCAGCAGGTTCATAACAACGAATGATAAGCCGATCTGTCTCTATTTTATATGCTTTTGCCATTCAAATTAGGCTAACAAATACGTTTGATTTTAAAGGCATTTAAATCCCTTATACCTCCAGTAGGTTTCCTATTTTCACTAATACTGCTTCTGGACGATATTCCCGCAATTCCTCTGACAATTCCACTCCTTGGACCCTCAGTGCTTGTACCCGAAACAAATAAGCAGTTCCAACCATAATATGTTCTGCCACATCGGCTACTCTTCGGTTTTCCGCTTTCTCCAGGTAAGTCCCTTTCACCCAGTCATTGAACGCGCCCATTGCCGGTCCACACCAGATCTGATAATCTGATTTGCGATCAGGAACTCCTGCATTCGCCCAGTTGGAAGACAAGCCAAGGTACCACCGAAAAATCAAAGCCATCTTGCGTTTCGGATTGTTCATGGCCCGCTCGATTTGAGAAGGGTCACGCTCCTGAAAGAAGTCAATACAACCCTGCCATATCTCTTCTAACGGCTTACGGAAAAGTTGTTTTTCCAGCTTTTCTCTTTCCTCCAATGGAATTTCCTCAATTGAATTATATCGGTTGTAATATTCATATAACTTCTTTGCACGAGGTCCGAAAAGGGTACCACGTTTGAGGACCTGCAGCTCCACACCCATCTCAAACATATCTGAAGCTGGAGCCATGATAACATCGGTAGTTGCTACTGTGGCGAGTAAATTTTTAACATGTCCCGAAGTGCCGGATTCTATGCAGGCCTGGTTTACCGAGCCGGTAACAATATACGCAGCGCCCATCATAAAGGCACCCAGGGCTGCAGCCGGAGTTGCAATGCCACCTGCCGCACCAATGCGAATAGGTTTTTTGTAGTTATATTGTTGCTGTAGTTCGTCGCGTAAGGCAATAATTGAAGGGAGTAAAGCAACCATTGGGCGATTATCTGTATGTCCGCCGGAATCTGCCTCGACGGTAATGTCGTCTGCTACCGGTAACTGGGCGGCTAATTGTGCCTGAAGTGGAGTGATTTTTCCTTCATTCACCAAGCTCTGTAACATCTTTTCCGGCGCAGGCTTCATAAAGTGTGCAGCGACTTCTCTTCGCGATACTTTTGCGATTACTTTGTTATTTATGATCGTGTTACCTTCGTTGTCCTGGCTCAATCCTGCTGCACGATAATAGACGATATGAGGCGTTAAATTCAGATAAGCGGATGCTTCAACGACCCGAACTCCATTTTGTAAAAAGCGATCAACGGCACCAACTTCCAAAGCTGGTTCTGCTGGACTATGGATGAGGTTAGCGGCATAGGCCTGAGTTGGTAAAGCCGCCTGAATCTGATGTATTGCTTCTTCAACCCTTGAAGGTACTAAACCCGCTGCACCAAAGGAACCAATCAACCCTGCTTTTCCCATCGCAATGACCAGCTCTGCAGAAGCAATCCCGTTGGCCATCGCTCCAGTTTTATAAGCGTACTTTACTTTATAGTCTTCCCGAAAACCGGCATCTCCAAACTGCTCAGGTGGAGTAGGGGCGACCATGGCAAGTAGTTCCAGGCCTTTCCCTTCAGCACTCACATCTCCTTCGTTACTTACTCCAATCCGACCCCGGAAATCACGAATGATATAGCAGGGCATATTCGTCTTAGCTAATCTCTCTTTCATGCCTGATTCGTCAAAGGCGATCGCCCGAGGGGAGCCTTTCCAATTGAGACCAGAAACAGTAGCGTTAGTATATTGAATCATTGTATTGAATTTTGTCTTTTAATTTTGTCTTTTGTTAGAGGGTATTACGGGTTGTTTTCGTAGTTCCGCTACTTGGTTATTATGGGTTATTACGGGTTGTTATCGCAGCTCCGCTACTCGGTTATTACGGGTTTTAACTGGACGTACATGGCGTGCTGTCGGACTTGAGATTGAATTTAGAATAAAATTATCAGTATATATAACGACACTCCGAGAAAATCGCAGATTTTCGAGCCCGTCCAGTTAAAACCCTTAATAACCAAAACCAGCGCAGTTTTAACAACCCTTAATAACCAAAACCAGCGCAGTTTTAACAACCCTTAATAACCAAAACGAACGCAGCGCAGGTTGAAAAAACCCCTTCATCACAAAAAGCCTTTACCTCACCCGAAGCCCAATATCCGTCAATTGATAAATCCGCATGCCATCTCTCCACAAGTAAGCATCACCAATCACGATGAGCTCCGAACCATTTTTCTCCACAGATTTGATATGTACTTCTAACTGCATCATCTTGACATCTAACAAAATCTGGCCGCGATACTTCCAGACCGTCGTGTGATTTTGCAGCTGCTCAAAACGCGGATTAACCATATCTTTAGCTAAGCCTTGTTGGAGCACAAAAGTTTGCATCGCCTGCAGAATGGCTTCAACGCCTAGCGAGCCTGGCATCACGGGATCCTGATAAAAATGGCAGGTGAAAAACCAATCATAGGTTCTCACTTCTTTGGAGGCATAGATGTAACCTTTGCCATGTTCTCCGGAATCTTTAGCGATAATGAGGTTGTCCAGAAAGTTAAGTTGTTGGCCGGCCAGGTGGAGCTGTGGTTGCTCTGGAGCCGGACGGAACAGCTTAAGTTTTCCGTAAGGTGAGTTTAAGTTAATGCGCTGATATTGAGTGGCTTCCAAATTGTTTTGTTGAAACCACGGTGCGACTTCAGTCCCATTGTCAAGTCCTACCTGGGTAGCAAGTGCCTCTCCGGGGAAAAAGCCAAAAGATGATTTCCCTTTATAAAAAACGTGCCCGTCAACAGAACATTCAAAAGTATAGTTCTGTAAAATCGTTCCACCAAGCGCAACAGAGGAAACAAGGACTGCTTTGTTCGAGATGGTCTTTCCTCGGAAATCCGTACCCTCGGGAAGGTCTAACATCTCACCGGTTCCATCCAGGTTCCGGAAATAGAGATTCTTGTCAGCAAACTGCAAGGTACTGCCCAAATAGGCTCCCAGTAAACCACAGGGTTGCAAGGCTATCTCCATCAATACCGAATAGGGCATATGAACGGAGGAGTTTTGTTGATAATACCAGGCATCCTGAGGTACATCATACTCAGCGTAAATAGTTGATGGTTGTTTAAAACTTCCACGTTCGCCATCAACTTTAAGAACACGGGATATTAGCTGCAGATCTGTATTTGGCTGTCGGGAAACGGTGCGACCGTCATACACGGCGAAGTCCTAATGTCATGTTCATTTAACAAAGCACCTTCAGAACGAGGTGAAATGTAAACGCCTGCTTCTTTTTCCAAATATTTCGGATTATCTTTTTCTCTCAGCTGTAGCCCCAGGTTTTCAAAATGAACGGTGACCACACCATTGGAGATGATTTCCAAATCGCCGATCACATAGGGATTCGGTACCAAACCAATTTCTTTGATTTCTAACTTATAGACTAATTTCGTATCAACTGTTGGCG
>CBDUIU010000002.1:0-23231 GCA_965367335.1 uncultured Saprospiraceae bacterium | reverse complement strand
CCTACCTGCCAGCTCTTCTTATTGGGTATTTTAGGGCAAATAATACAGTCAGGTAATAGTTTGGCCGGTTCAGGCAGTTGCTCCGCAGCCAGCAAGGCTAACATGTCGAAAGACGACAAAGCGGAAGTCTGTGGAAAACCCAACGAAGATGAAGGCTTGAGCAACGATGGATTAACAGCCTCCAGGCCTTCAGACGGTAAGCCAGAACTTTGGGCATCACTTATCATTAGCGAAGTAGTCGCCTTTGACGGCGGGAATACCTCTTGGGCAGTAGTGTTACCCAGGTTATTATCTTTAAGAATACTTGTTGCTGGAGGTATGTTGGTATTTCCAGCGGCATTAAGTTCGATTGATGGAGCTGCTGCGTGGGATTCATTTGGTTGCCCGGCAGTGTTCATAGTTGATGTCGCTGAATGCTCTTCTTGTGAAGCAGCATTATAATGTACAACAGGTGGATTATTTTCGTTAGATGGTACAGGCAGAATATTCGCAACAAAAGGCTGACTTTCTTGCGAGGTCGTATCTACTGATTTTTTCTTGGAAGGATAATAAGGCAGGTATTGTAAAAGCGTAAAAATCAGCAAAAGCATCAAACTGACTTCTGCCACTTTGTATTTAACAATTTTACGACGGATAGAATAACTTTCTTTTATCCGCTTTTCCATGATAGGCCAATGCTCTGCATTATAAGGAGCCTGATATTGGTGTAGTTGTTCGTAAACAACCCCGTCAAGGAATATATCATTCAAGGATTCCGGACCAAATTCCTGGTCAAGCTTCTCAGCCATAAAATCCCAGTCGCCAGGAGGAGGTGGCGGGGTGTTAGCTATACTCTGACGAATAGCCTGGTCAAAGTCAGCACCTTGCTCATTCTGCGCATCAATCCAATCCTCTTCATTCAGTCGCTCATTCATACGCGCCCAATCCGCTGGTGGAATCTCTCCCTCCAATCGGCTCATTTTGTCCCGCAACCACTGATCGAATTGGCTATTGTCCATAAATTATCTGCTTGGCAGTAAGTAATACTTTTAATTTCATTCGTGCTTTCACTAAGTTAGAGCGCGAGGTAGATTCTGTGATGTTTAATTTGTTGGCAATCTCTTTATGAGAAAAGCCTTCAATTACATAAAGGTTAAACACGGCCCGGTAAGCCGGGGATAATAACTGGATCGCTTCCAGTATTTCTTTTTCTGAACACTTGCTAACCGCATCGGGCTCGCTGGTTCCTAAATGAGAAGCCTGGTCAATATCTTCTGTCCGACGCCGAATGCTTTTACGGTAATAATCAATGGCCGTATTAACCATCACTCGACGAATCCAAGCGGACAAAGAAGTACCCGGCTGGTATTTCGACAGATGCCGAAATACTTTAATGAACCCCTCGTGGAGGATGTCCAGTGCGTCGTCTTGATTATTTGCATAACGAAGACAAACGCCCATCATACCGGAATAATATTCTTCGTAGAGCTGCTTTTGTGCCCATCGCTCCTTGCGTATACAAGCAGCAATGAGGTCATGCTCTTCCCGGTGAATTGGTAGGGCAATATCCATGGTATCGGATTTAGCGTTGGCCGACGATCCCTGACTTCACCACTCTAAAAGTGGTATTCTCTGATTGTTAAACGTAAGAATTGGCAAAATGCTGCCTTTCTCAATTAAGCTTTTAGAGAATCTCTTTCATTGGTTTTATTCCCAGGGAAGGGATGTCATGGCGAATAAACTGCCATCATTCAATATAGAATGGTGCCTTTTCGCATCTAATATAGACTTTTTTCTAAAAACCAAACGAATGAAGTCCGCGTAAAGGTGCTTTATGACGGGATTTTTACGCTTTAAAGTTAGCTGAAGATTGACAGATGTTCAACATTTTGTTTTTTTACAATTTGATCAGGCTAGTGATTCCAGTACACTATTTGTTTAAGTTTTTCAATTAATCAACAAAATGTTTATTTTTTAGACTTAAATTTTGTAACTTTGTAGTTGATTTCTAGTTTAGAACTTGCTGTAAAAACACTATTTTTGCAGCCCTATACCTACAAATTTGTAATCTGTATTTTACTATGTCCAAGAAAAGCTCATTTGATCCTGCAAAAGATAATGGGGAGTCGCATACCGATGATTCGGTGATCACACTCTCCGGAATGTATAAAGACTATTTCCTTGATTATGCTTCCTACGTTATATTAGAAAGAGCCGTTCCCGGAATCGGAGACGGATTGAAGCCGGTTCAGCGCCGAATTCTTCATGCGCTTAAGCAGATGGATGACGGCCGCTATCACAAGGTGGCTAATGTCATTGGACAAACTATGCAATATCACCCGCATGGGGATGCTGCTATTGGGGATGCACTGGTGAATCTTGGTCAGAAAGACCTGCTTATCGATTGTCAGGGAAACTGGGGAGACTCCCGCACCGGTGACCGTGCCGCCGCCGCTCGTTATATTGAAGCGCGCTTGACCAAGTTTGCCCTGGATGTTGCCTTTAATCCACAAACGACCGAATGGCAACTGTCTTACGATGGGCGGAATAAAGAGCCCGTTCATTTACCGATGAAATTTCCTTTGCTTTTAGCACAAGGAGCGGACGGGATCGCGGTGGGCTTATCTACTAAGATCCTACCTCATAATTTTATTGAACTCATAAAAGCGAGTATTAAA
This sequence comes from uncultured Saprospiraceae bacterium, assembly GCA_965367335.1. Classification (GTDB taxonomy): domain Bacteria; phylum Bacteroidota; class Bacteroidia; order Chitinophagales; family Saprospiraceae; genus CBDUIU01. The sequence continues at coordinate 20,574 of CBDUIU010000002.1, read as the reverse complement.
ATTTTACAAGGGAAAAATGTAAAAATTTACCCGGACTTTCCCCATGGTGGTGCTATCGATGTCAGTGAATATAATGCAGGTAAAAGGGGCGGCCGTGTAAAGGTTCGTGCTAAGATCGACCAAGTAGATAAAAATACCCTGGTCGTACGGGAGTTACCTTATGGGGTGACGACAAGTAGTTTGATTGATAGCATTATTAAAGCAAGTGATAAAGGAAAAATTAAAATCAAAAAGGTCGTTGATAATACGGCTAAAGACGTCGAAGTGCTGATAGATCTGCACAGCGGTGTTTCACCGGATGTGACAATTGATGCGCTGTACGCAACCACCTATTGTGAAGTTTCTATTTCTCCCAATGCTTGTATCATCGTAGATGAAAAGCCACTCTTCCTAACCGTCAATGACATCTTAAATGTTTGTACGGAGAATACAAAGGAGCTGCTTCGTTTAGAGTTGCAGATCAAAAAGGATGAGCTGGAAGAAAAGTGGCATTTTGCCAGTTTGGAGAAAATTTTTATTGAAAAACGTGTTTATCGCGAGATCGAAGAGTGCGAAACCTGGGAGGCAGTTATTGAAACGATTGATCGCGAAATGGCCAAATATATTGCCACGCCAAAAGACAAGCCCAAAAAATCCGACAAGCGGCTCCGATTGATGCGCGATATTACAGAAGATGATATTATTCGATTAACAGAAATTAAGATCAAGCGAATTTCTAAATACAATACTTTCAAAGCGGATGAACTCATCGCTAAGTTGGAAGAAGAACTCAAACAGGTCATTCATGATCTCGCACACCTGACGGAATTCACAATTGCTTACTTTGAACGGCTTTTACAAAAATATGGTAAAGGCCGGGAGCGCCGTACCCGTATTGAAACTTTCGAATCGATTAAAGTAGCTCAGGTGGTTGCCAATAACGCTAAGTTATACATTAATCGTAAAGATGGTTTCATTGGCTATGGTATGAAAAAAGATGAATACATCAGTGATTGCTCCGATATTGATGATATTATCGTGTTCCGAAAGGATGGTGTTATGAAGGTGGTGAAGGTCGCGGACAAAGTGTTCGTTGGTAAAAATATCTTACACGCGGCTGTCTGGCAAAAGGGAGATGAACGGATGACTTACAATATGATCTACCTGGATGGAAAAACCGGACGCTCGATGGCCAAGCGGTTTAATGTCACCGGTGTAACTAGAGATCGGGAATATGACCTGACAAAGGGTACAAAAGGATCCCGGTGCCTCTATCTCACGGCAAATCCTAACGGCGAATCCGAAGTTGTAACAGTATTGTTATCGCAAGGGTCCACAGCTCGTAAAAAGACCTTTGATTTTTATTTTGATGAAATAGCGATTAAAACGCGCACTTCCCAGGGTAACATTGTAACGAAGTATCCTGTCAGAAAGATTACTCAAAAAGAAGTAGGACAGTCAACCCTCGGTGCAATTAAGGTATATATGGATGAGGTTAGTGGCCGGTTAAACACCGAAGAAAGGGGTGTTTTTCTCGGTGAATTCGATACGGGTGATGCTATCTTAGCGGTTTATCAGGATGGTACTTATGAGGTTGCAGACTATGACCCTGCCCGCAAATTCGATCCAAAGGAATTGATTAGTATCTCGAAATTTAATCCTAAAACCGTAATCAGTGCAGTTTATTATGAAGGAGGAAAAGGCTGGACAATGGTCAAGCGTTTTCAGGTAGAAACAAATAAAAATAACCAACGCTATTCTTTTATTACTGAAGATAAAAAATCCAAACTGCTTTTTGCCTCTACGGAAGCTAAACCCCGCATCACTTACAAAATGCGGGTTAAAGGGAAATCTATGGATGGCGAACTCGATGTCGCAAAATTCATTGATGTCAAAGGCTGGCGGGCTCAGGGTAATAAATTTAGTGATGCCAAGCTGACCAGTGTCAAAAAAATGGAATCAAAAAAGTCCACCAAACTAAAAGCCGGCGATTCTGTTGAATTAGATGTGAAGGGAAAGGGACAAAAAAAGATGTTTGATTAGGGAATTGCGGATGAAGTGTCTCATAGGCATTGCTGAGAGGACGGTTAACTCATCTTCTTCATCTCCATTCCTGCATTATCAGTATGACTACAGACGACTACAAATCTATCGCTCAGACCATTCCGAAGCTCCCGGGTGTTTATCGTTTTATTGATGAAAACGAAACGATCATCTATGTGGGTAAGGCCAAGAGTCTGAAAAGTCGTCTCAACTCCTACTTTAGTTCCTCCAAACAGCAGGCTAATAAAACGCGCACAATGGTCAAGCATGCTCGCCGCATTGAATTTACCATTGTTGAAACTGAGACAGACGCGCTGTTGCTGGAAAATACCCTCATCAAAAAATTTCAGCCGCGCTATAACGTGATGCTGAAAGATGGAAAATCCTACTCTTATATTTGCATCAAAAAAGAGCGATTCCCCAGGGTCTTTATTACGCGTCGTGTTATCCGCGATGGTTCTATTTATTACGGTCCCTATGCATCAAAATCTCGCCTGAAAGTCATTCTTGACCTGATCAAACAATTATTCCCTTTGCGGACCTGTACTTATAATTTATCTCAATCCAATATTGAGGCGGGTAAGTTTAAAGTTTGCTTGGAATACCATATTAAAAACTGCCTCGGTCCTTGTGAAGGCCTGGAAGATGAGGAAAGTTATAACGAGAAGATCGACCAGATAAAAAATATGCTAAAAGGAAATTTTGGTGCGGTCAAAAGTCATTTTAAAGCCAAGATGCAGCGCCATGCTGAGCAACTTGAATTCGAAAAAGCGCAGCAATTAAAAACCAAATTATCAGCTTTTGAGGATTACCAAGGCAAATCGACGGTTGTTAGTACGACTATACGTGATGTAGATGTGTTTTCTATTGCAACCAATGAGAGAGATGCTTATGTCAACTATCTCAAAGTAGTTAATGGCGCCATTATCAATGCCTTTACCCTCGAGCTTACTAAAAACCTTGATAGTGAAGAGTCCGATCTGTTGTCTTACGCGATTCCCGAGTTAAGAGAGCGATTTAACAGTATAGCTCCGGAGATTATCCTGCCTTATGAGGTCCCTTTAAGTGAAGCGGATGTTAACATTACAGTTCCCAAAATTGGCGATAAGAAAAAACTACTGGAGCTTTCTGAGAAAAATGTCAAATATTATTTTTTACAAAAGCAAAAAGAGGAGGTTAGCCGAACCAATCGCCAAACCCCTGCGGAACGTATTTTACGGACATTGCAGAGCGACTTGCAGATGAAAGAGCTACCCATACACATTGAGTGCTTTGATAACTCAAATATTCAGGGTGCTTATCCGGTTGCGGCCTGTGTGGTATTTCGTAATGGTAAACCAGCTAAAGGGGACTATCGCCATTTCAATATTAAAACGGTTGAAGGCCCGGATGATTTTGCTTCGATGGAGGAAGTTGTCTACCGTCGTTATCGTCGGATGTTGGACGAAGGAGAATCTTTGCCACAATTAATTATCATCGATGGAGGCAAAGGTCAGCTTAGTTCTTCGGTTAAGAGTTTGGAACGTTTAGGAATATTGGATAAAGTAACGGTGGTAGGGATTGCTAAAAAACTGGAAGAGATATTTTTCCCGGGCGACTCTATTCCACTATACATTAATAAAAAATCCGAATCGCTAAAGCTGATCCAACACGCTCGGAATGAGGCGCATCGATTTGCTATTACTTTTCACCGCAATCAGCGTTCCCGCAATTTTACCTCTACTGAGTTGACAAATATTCCCGGGGTTGGTGAGAAAACTGCGGAGAAACTTTTACAGACTTTTGGTTCCGTCAAAAAATTAAAAGAGATAGATCCTCAAATACTCGCAAGTGAAGTTGGAGAAGCAATGGCAAAAAAAATCACGAGTTATTTTAAGGCGCATGAAAAATCTTAGTATAGGGTTAATTTTTTTTAAGCCCTAAAAAAGAAAACGCATCTTTAATATATTCATCAATCACCTTTTACTTTCCATTTTTATGACATCCAAAACCATCATTGTAATTGGAGGAGGCGCCGCCGGGTTTTTCTCAGCGATAGCCTGTGCGGAAGCGAACCCCAAGGCCAGGGTAATCATTCTGGAGCGAGGGAAGGAGGTGCTCGGTAAGGTTAAGGTCTCTGGTGGTGGAAGATGTAATCTTTCTCATGCCTGTTGGGATCCACGGGAATTGATAAGCCACTATCCTAGGGGTGCAAGCGCATTGTTGGGTCCGTTCAATCGGTTTTGTACGGGTGATTCCGTTGATTGGTTTGAAAAACGTGGTGTTGAAACCAAGATCGAAGACGACGGACGTATTTTTCCTGTTAGTGATCGCTCTCAGAGTGTAATTGATTGTCTTTGTGGAGCCGCTAGAGACGCGGGAGTGGAGGTTCGCACCGGACAACGAGTCGAAAAGCTGCTCTTACCAACAGCACAACAACCTCGCTGGCGAATACAACTGAAGGGCGAAATTTTATTGGAGGCAGACGCGGTCATGGTTGCATCCGGCAGTAGCCCGGCGATATGGAAAGAGCTTAGTCGAATTGGACATCATATTGTCGAGCCGGTTCCTTCGCTTTTTACCTTTAATATCAAGGATGATCGGATTGATGGATTGGCTGGGCTTTCTGTCCCAAATGCAGAAGTAGAGGTAGAAAACAGTCCATTAAGTGCTTCTGGTCCTTTGCTAATCACACATTGGGGGATGAGCGGACCAGGAATTTTAAGGCTATCTGCCTGGGGAGCCAGAGCATTACACGAGCACAATTATCACTTCCAGTTAAAGGTTAACTGGTTAGGAAGTATGAGCTATGAAAAGGCCCTCGAAGAACTTCGTGAAGTACAACAAAAAGATGGACGCCGACAACCTGCGAAACGCGCACTTTTTGGATTGCCTGGGCGGTTGTGGCAAAGACTCTGCCAGGCCGCCGGAATTCGCCCGGTGCAAAATTGGGCAGAGACGGGTAAAAAGACCCTACAGGCTTTAGCCAAAGAATTGACAATGGGGCGGTATTCCGTACACGGTAAAAGTACCTTTAAAGAAGAATTTGTGACGGCAGGTGGTGTGGATCTGGATGAGGTTGATTTTCGCACTTTTTCCAGTAAAAAATATCCGGGACTCTTTTTCGCCGGAGAAGTCCTCAATATTGATGCGATTACCGGCGGATTTAATTTCCAAGCAGCCTGGACCGGTGGTTGGATTGCCGGGCAGGCTATGGCGAATTAATACATCACGGAGTTTTCAATCTGGTTGTAATGGAAATACACTTATGCTCTTAGTAAAAGAAGCAGAGATACATTTGTGATGAATCATAAGACAGAAGTCATTATTTTTGTAAAAAGATGAATGATGAAAAAATTGCTTATTGCTTTATGGTGTACACTCCCAATTCTAATGCTGGCTGAAAACAATGATCCTCCGGTTGAGCTGGGGAAAGTCAAATGGCAGCGGAACTTCCAGGCGGGTTTGATTCAGGCATCTTTGGATGAAAAACCCATATTTTTACTGTTTCAGGAAGTACCCGGCTGTGGCACCTGTCAGCGCTATGGTCAACAAGTGCTTAGCCATCCGCTGATTGTGGAAGCTATTGAAACACTTTTCGTTCCGGTAGTAATTTATAATAACAAAGGAGGTGCGGATAAAAAGGTGCTACAATACTATGGGGAACCCAGTTGGAACAACCCCGTTGTACGGATTGTCAATGCACAAAAGCAAGATTTAATTCCCAGAGTAAATGGTCGTTATACGCCACAAGCCGTAGTGCAGGCCATGGTCCATGCCCTTACAGTTGCCCGTCAGCCAATACCTAATTACCTGCAATTATTGGACGAAGAACTAAGCAGTCAAAGTAATGGTGCTGAGACCGCCTATTTATCCATGTACTGTTTCTGGACAGGGGAAAAAGAGTTGGGTCAAATAAATGGTGTGATAGCTACCCAGCCTGGCTTCATGCATAACCAGGAAGTAGTCCAGGTTACCTATGACCCGGATCGTATCGGGTTAGCGGAGCTGATCCAACAAGCAGCAAAAGCGCAATGCGCAGATCAGGTCTTTGCAGATACTCCTGCTCTACTAAAAACTGCCGGACAAGTGAAAGAAAAAAGTGCCTTACGGAAAACTGGTAAGTTTCGCCTGGACGGGGAGCCTAAATACTACCTTTCCCAAACCGTCTATCAACATTTGCCGATGACCAGCTTGCAAGCAGTAAAAGCCAATAGTATGGTGGGACAACAAAAAGACCCGGAGGTTTACCTTTCTCCCAGGCAAATAGCTCTCGTTAAGAAAATCCGTCAGGAACCAAATAAGCCCTGGCCGAATTTAATCAATGTAGATCTGGATCAAGCTTGGAGGAAAATCGAGCAATTAAAATGAACAAGAGGTGATAATTGGAATCAGGCCGAATCCCAAACGAAGAAAATTACAATCCCCCCTGCATCATAGCATCCCGTCCCATCTGCATCAATTCTGTTTGAAAAGCAGCGCCAACCTTTTTCTTGAGCACAGAACCGTTAGCATCCATAAACAATAAGGTAGGATAAGCCTGGATTTGATAGACAACTGCGAGATTAACACCATTTCCCTTTTCCGCATCAACTTTGTAACTTATAAAATTTTCATTGAGGAATTTAGCCAATTTTTTATCGGGAAACACTTCTTCATCCATTAATCTACAAGGTAGGCACCAAGTGGTATAAAAATCCACAAAGACTAACTTGTTTTCTTGTTCGGCTCTTTCCAGTACATCAGATAACGTTGGCGATTTGTCAAAGTTAACGGCGGTTTTAGGAGTTTTACTTGTATTATCCGAATCCCCGCTAGTAGCTTTTTTAGATCCATTGCAGGAAAAAACTAAAAGGATTGAAAAAAGGAGAGGAAAAGGAAGGAGCTGATTTTTCATGGTGTTAAAACAATTGGTTATGGATAGAAACGCTTTGTCTAATCTTTGAGTTGTAAAGGTAGGCGTTTGTAATGGGAAAAAAGTAAGGAATTAACATTTCGGTAGGAGCGTTATACTATTTTTTACGGATAGCCGCTTGTAGTTCTTTGATTTTCAGGTATCGCAGGAAAACGCCCCAAGCCATGATCTTACTAATGACATAGCCTTCTTTCCCGTCCAGAAAGCCACCTTGCCAAATGAAGTGTTTGCAAAACCGGAAAAGAGGTTTTAACCAAAGGTGGAACCAGGATATTTTTTTTGTCCGGGTAAAATAATCCTGCGCCGACCATTCGGCATAGCGGCGGGTTTTATCAAGATAATGCTGCAGGTTTTTGTAAGTATAGTGTTCAAGTTTTGCTTTTAGTTGTCCCACTTGGATTCCAATCGTCTCAATTTCCTCATGAACTTGCTTCTCATCATAGCGGCACTTATCTCGCCGAATTAGCCGAATGACTTTATCACCTTGCCACCCACTGTAGCGGATTTTTTTATCCATAAAATAGTTAGTCCTTCCAATCCAATACGCATCTTTCAAAGGCTTTTTGCTATTTAATAATGAGAGGATTTCTGTTTTTAATTCAGGGGTCACTCGTTCATCAGCATCCAGGATTAAGATCCACTCATAATGCGCATGTGGAATTGCCCAGTTTTTTTGATCTGCCGGACCGGTATACTTGCGCTGCAATATTTTGGCCCCTTTACTACGGGCTAACTCTACCGTGTTATCCTCACTAAAAGAATCCACAACAATAACCTCGTCCGTCCATGAGACGGAGTCCAACACGCTTTCGATGTGATCGGTCTCGTTAAATGTAGTGATGATAGTAGTTAGCATATTTAGTTTTTATTCAAACTATGTCAGGGGAAACCTCCATACGGTTTTAAAAGTTCTCAAACTCCTCTTTTCTCCATGATTCTATATCATTTTTAGCAAGCAGCAGGTCTGGTTGCCGGAAAGCAAAAACGCTGATCAAGGTACAACAGATCAGGAAAAGAATTTCAATCAGCCAAAAGGGAACAGCAAAGCGGGTAGAAAAATTTGACAACAGTAATCCTCCGGATCCAAATATGACTATCCCAAAGATAAGCCAACATAAGTACTTTAACCAATTCAAGTTTTGATAAAGCTCACCCTGTCGATTAACAGAGGGATTGAATTCAGCTTGTTGGAGTTCGATGATACGAGGGATAGCCCTACCGTAATAGACCGTTGTCAGGATTAAAACGGCAAAGTGCGTTAGCTGGATGGGTAACATTTTTCCAGTACTTAGGGTCGCTATAAATTCATCCGGAGGATCTATTTCTATAGAGAGAAAGAGCAGATAGTAGACAAAGAAAGGAAGGAAATGGAGGATTATCTTATTCATTTCAAGCTGAAGTAAGGCTTTTGTATAAAAAAAAAGAGAAGGCCAGATCAACAGTGTAAAACCAGGGTTGCCAATAAATAATTTCTCCCATGTCAAATCACGAGGCGTCGTTAGCAGGCCAACATGCATCAATAATATTGATAAAAATGATAAGGCCAACCACCGATTCCGTTGCCACCCGAAACTCATCAGATAGGCAATTGTAAAAGTACACTGACTGATAATACAGATACCAATGTACAGTTCTATATCCATTAGCTCGATTTTTCTGAATTAGGAAGATAATTCAACTTGATTTCCCGTTGCTACAAAATAGGGATTTAACAAATTCTCCTTATTATATTGCAATGGATTACCATTCTCTGATTGGTATACTTTCCCTCCGGCCTCTTCGAGTACAATTTGTGCTGCTGCCGTATCCCATTCCATGGTCGGTGCCAGGCGGGGGTATAGATGTGCCTGTGCTTTAGCAATGATTAAAAACTTCAGGGAGCTACCCACGGCTACTTTCTCCGGCGCCACTAATTCATCGATAAAGCCCTGAGTTGCTTCATTCAAATGAGAACGGGAGCAGACCACACCTAAGCCTTGATCTGTTTTGCTAAAGGTTGGCGCATGAAGCGGGGATGTTTTGCCGTCTTTTTCTTGAAACGCACCAAGGCCTTTTGCGGCATAAAACAGCTCTTTGGTGGCGGGAACATAGACGACACCCAAGACTGGCATTTGCTGGTGGATCAGCGCAATGTTAACGGTGAATTCGCCATTTCGCTTGATAAATTCTTTGGTGCCATCCAGTGGATCTACCATCCAGGCATAATTAAAACCTTTGCGTTCTGCGTAGGGAATCGCTTTGTTTTCTTCGGAAATGATGGGAAATCGGGGTTCCAGCTGCTCTAATGCTTCACAGATGACGGTATTGGAGGCGCGGTCTGCGATAGTTAAGGGGCTATTATCAGCTTTACGCTCGATCTCCAAACCTTCACTTTTTTCGTAAATTTCCATAATTGCCGCTCCGGCAGCTTTAGCAACGGGAAAAAGAGCTGTTAAGAGTTGTTGGTAATTGATATTTGAATGATCCATTCTTAAGTTTTGTAAAGGTTAATTCTATTTTTGTATACTCAAATGAGCTTAAATGAAACTTGATGGGCACGATTGAAGTTAGGATACATAAGATTAAATTCAATTTGTCAAATAAGATTTGCACAAAGGTATTAAAGAACCTTAAAAATAGCATATGAAAAAAGTATTGGTGACTGGCGGCTGCGGATATATTGGCAGCCATACGATTGTAGACCTGATTAATAATGGCTTTGAGGTAATCTCAGTAGATAGCCTGCTCAACTCGGATGAAAGCCCCTTAACAGGAATTGAAACAATTACAGGTAAGCAAGTGCAGAACTATGTGATCGATCTTTGTGATCTGGAAAAAACGGAGACGATCTTTCGTGACCACCCGGATATTGAAGGGATTATCCATTTTGCAGCACTAAAAGCGGTGGGAGAGTCAGTAGAGAAGCCCCTCTGGTATTTCCGCAATAACCTGAATAGCCTGCTAAATGTGCTTGATTGTGCCGTTCGTTATAATGTTCCTCATTTTATCTTTTCCTCCTCTTGTTCTGTTTATGGAAATGCGAAAGACCTTCCGGTGACCGAGGAAACAACCTGGCAACCTGCCGAATCTCCCTATGCACGTACCAAGCAAATGGGGGAGAACATCATCCGGGATTTTTCTGTGGCAAATTCTTCCCTAAACACTGTTCTACTTCGCTACTTCAACCCTGCGGGCGCTCACCCCAGTAACGAAATTGGCGAGTCACCGATCAATCCAGCATTAAACCTCGTTCCTGTTATCACCGAAACAGCGGTCGGAAAGCGCCAGCAAATGACTGTATTCGGCAATGATTATGATACCCGGGATGGCAGCTGTGTACGTGACTATATCCATGTGATGGACCTTGCAAATGCGCATACCAAGGCCCTGCAGTTTTTACTCGAGCAAAGAAATCATCAACAAGTAGAGTTATTCAACCTTGGAATCGGTTCAGGGGTAACGGTGTTAGAGGCGATTAAAGCCTTTGAAAAAATCTCAGGTATTCCACTCAATTATCAAATCGGCCCACGTCGTGCCGGAGACGTTATTGCTATTTATGCCAATAAAGAAAAGGCGGTCGAAAAGTTGGGTTGGAACCCCCAATATGGCATCGAAGACATCATGCGAACTGCCTGGAATTGAGCTGAGGAACGGTGGGGTTTTTTTATTTTATGGTAAAAATGGATAAAAAAACGGTATCATTAGGAGGTTTAGTCACATTAAAAGCCTTGATATATGAGCTTAATTTATGTTTTTCGGAATCAATGCGCTTTTTTTTTGTAAAATTCTTGATAATTTTCCATCTTTGTAAAGAACACGAATTGATCCGGCCCTTTGAGGCTGTTTTCATAAAGAAAGTCATAGGGTGTCCATAGTCTTGTTGCCTTGTCGAGCCTCGGCTCGACAAGGTTAATTTTTTTTCCTCAATATCGCCTGTTGCACGGTAGTCACTGGAAAAGTTTTTACTTCCGGTATATCTTCGCCATTATGTTTAGCATTTCCCGTTACACTTGCCGGAGCTTCTTTACCCGCGACAATTTCAAAATGTAACGCCTCTCCTTTTTTCTCATAAATTACCAAGATGTAAGTCCCTGCTACCAAATACCAACAAAATAGCCTATCCCCAAACAGGTAAGACTCTAATGCAATGGTATTTAACTCATCTACCAGATAGTGGCCTTTTTCCCGATCCAATATTTTTAATACATAGGCCCTCAAGCCCTTTTCTCTATCCTCTCCGTAAATTATATTCCAGGTATATATACTGTCTTTTTCCGTCGGTAATATTTCGAGTGACATCGGAATGCGTTGTGCAACACCTTTTGCATTACTTATCATTAATTCTCCCTCCCAGGTACCCACCCAATTCTCAGGAAAGCTGGAATTATTATCACTGTCATTCGCAGGAGTTGTAGAAGCATTGGAAGTCGTTTGACTACCAGCAATCGAAGTAGTTAATAACAAAACACCGGTAAAAAAGTAAATAAGAACTTTCATGTAATATCGTATTTTTGCATTTTCGGGTAACAAAAAATCAGCAGAGAAGTTAACCAATAAGACTATCAAATAAAAAAGGACCTTATGTTATTTCGCCTCCCTCGCCATTGGGCTGATCGCCTGTTTATCACCTTCACGCTACTCTTCCTGGCAGCACATTTAGTTGCTCAAGATAATTACTTTCAACAAGAAGTAAATTATCGTATTAAAGCAACACTTAACGACGTCAATCATATTCTCAAAGGAGAGGTCGAAATGACTTATACCAATAATGCTCCCGCAGCCCTAGAGGAAATCTATATCCACCTTTGGGCTAATGCCCATCAAGGCCGCGAAACTGCGCTGGCAAAACAAAAATTACGCATGGGAGATACGCGTCTTTATTTTGCAGGTCAGGAGGACCTGGGCGGCTATAGTGAGTTGAATTTTACGGTAAATGGGCAACAGGTGGCGACGGTTAATGACGATAAGCATCCGGACATTTTAAAGCTAGTACTTAATGCTCCGCTAGAGCCCGGACAACAAATCATAATCAATACCCCTTTTGCTTTGAAAATTCCCGGTTCTTTTTCCCGGTTGGGTCGAGTAGGAACCTCCTACCAAATGACACAGTGGTATCCTAAGCCTGCTGTCTATGATAAGGATGGCTGGCATCCTATGCCTTACCTCGATATAGGAGAGTTTTATTCCGAGTTTGGTGCTTTTGATGTGGAATTGACTTTGCCAAAAAATTATGTAGTAGCGGCTACAGGAGAACTTCAAACGGAAAGTGAGCGTGTGTTTTTAGCACAAAAAATTAAAGAAAGTGCGAGTAAGCTTGGCGGGGAAATCACGCCTGGGGAAAAAGGATTTCCGGCTTCTGATTCTATCACAAAGACGATTCGCTACACCGCAGAGCGAGTACATGATTTTGCCTGGTTTGCAGATAAGCGTTTTTACGTAACTAAAGATCAAGTGACTTTGGCTTCAGGCAAGACGGTGGATACCTGGGCTTTTTTTACTGATACTGAAGCCGAATTGTGGAAAAAAGGAACAGTTTATGTAAACCGCGCCGTTAAATTTTATTCTAATTTGGTAGGAGAATATCCTTATCCGCAGGCAACGGCTGTGCAAAGCGCGCTCAGTGCCGGTGCCGGTATGGAGTACCCAATGATCACGGTGATTGGCTTGTCGGGTGATAGTATTTCTCTGGATGATGTGATTACGCACGAAGTAGGACATAATTGGTTCTACGGTATACTTGCGTCCAACGAGCGAGATCACCCCTGGCTTGACGAAGGCTTGAATTCTTATTATGATCACCGTTACCATCGACAGTACTATGGTGATAATGGAGGGATGGGCTTGCCTGCATTTATAACAAAAGGTAGTGACGCCAATCTTTTTAGTGAAGCTTATCGGGATGCAGCAATCAAGTGCCTGGATCAAGCTCCGGATACCCACTCTGATGAGTTTAGTATGATTAATTACGGACTGAGCGCCTACGAAAAACCCGCCATGATTCTACGCTTTTTAGCGCATTATGTGGGGCAAGAAAAATTTGATCAGGCCATGCAAACGTATTACCGCGAGTGGCAATTCAAACATCCTTCTCCAAACGACTTTAGGACTTCTTTAGAAAAAAGTACCGGAGAAAATTTGTCCTGGCTGTTTGACGATCTCTTCGGGAGTGCAAAACATGTAGACTATAAAATGGAAAAGTTGAGCATTGAGCTCAATAACACTAAACTTGCCATATCGAATGACGGTGAAATGCCGGTGCCCTTTCCCGTAACAGCCTACCGGAATGGAGAGGCTGTAGCCACAGAATGGTTTGCTGGTTTTACAGGTAAAAAAACAATTGACTTTCCCGGTATTGACTATGATGAGCTGATCATAGATGCCGATAAAATATCCTTAGAAACCGATTTTAAAAATAATAATATCAAGACGAGTGGATTGTTCAGGAAAGGTGATCCGTTACGACTGAAGTTTTTATTGGGCCTGGACAATCGATCCAAAGAAAATGTTTTCTGGACTCCTTATGTGGGATATAATGCTTATGATGGAGGGATGTTTGGATTAGCCTTGTATAACAATATTTTTCCGGCGAGACGATTTGAATACTTTGTAGCACCTGCCTACGGGTTTAATTCCAAGGATTTGGCTGGCGTGGGCAGTATGCGATATAATTTCTTTTCGAAGAAATCCAGTAAATTATATAAGTGGAGTGTTGGCGTGGATTTTCGCCAATTTCATTATAATGAGACCGATGCGAATGGAGATTTTCCAGCATATGATGTAAGTTATCGAAAAATTCGCCCGTCATTACGGTTTGATTTTGGGAAAGGAAGAAAGTCGACTTTTTATCATCAGCTAGAGCTTCAAGCCCATTTGCTGTGGGAAGAAGAAGGGCAGTTCGTTCGGGATTCGAGTGGTAGCCGTTACCTGGGCAATGAGTGGATTAATTCGAATATATACAGCGTAGTTTATGCCGGTCAGAATAAACGAGCGATAAATCCATACGCTTTTGAAGTGAGACTGGAACAACAATCCTATGAAACAGGCGCCGGGGAGGCATCTTATTTGAAAGCTTCCTTTGAGTGGAATTCAAGCTACACCTACAATCGTAAACGCAGTGTTGATTTTCGAATATTTGGTGGTGCTTTCTTACAAAATGATGCCCGGAATAAATTTACATTTTCTAACAGTTTAGCCCAGGGTTCTTTTTCATTGATCCACCAGGCTAAAAATGATTATCGATATGATCGGTTTTTCTTCGGGCGTAGTGAGCAAACCGGATTCTGGACACAGCAGGTGAGTTTGGAAGACGGAGGCTTTAAAAATATCACAACAGCGAAAGGCGATAATATTGGGCAGAGTAATAACTTTATCCTGGCGGTGAATTTAAAAGCGGATTTACCCCAAGATTTACCGTTGGATCTTCCTATCAAACCCTATTTTGATTTAGGCTATTTTGATCAGGTAAGTACTTCGGGAGAAGAGAATACCTTTAATGATCAATTTATATTTAGTGGAGGACTGATGTTAGATTTGTTTGATGGCGCTGCGGGTGTATATTTTCCGCTCTTCCATTCAGATAATTTAGATTTCCAGATGAAATCTTTGACAGACAACTACTGGCAGCGCATCACTTTTAGTATCAATTTACAACGCTTAAATCCGCGACGGTTGGCGGACGGGATTGGGAGGTGAGTTTTTTAAAAGACCCTAATTAAATGATCTGTAACTCTATTGATAGGAGCTATGCCAGCCCTGGGTGCTTTCAGCTATCCCTTTTTAGTTATTGCTCTTCTTTGGTTACCGTATAAAAAAGCGCTGAACAATTTTCTTCTATAAAAATCTTCTGTGTTACCCGCTGAATGTCAGCCTCGGTGATTTCCTGATAAAACTTGGCCTCCTCATTGATGAGATTCGCATCTCCAAGTAATTCAAAGAAAGCCAGGTTAATCGCCTTATTCAAAACATTGGATTCTGAAAATACGAGCGTACTTTCGATTTTATTTTTATATTTCTGCAATTCTCTTTTGCTTATAGGCTCATCGCAAAGTAACTTTAATTCTTTCCAGACCGCCTTCTCTGCCTCTTCCAGGCTTACACCATCCACGGGTTGCCCCTCAATGATCAATAAACCGGGATCAATACTACCGGTCACGTATGCATCTATACTGTTAAATACCGGGGCCTGTTTATGTAACTTGCGGAATAAACGTGAAGACGGACCATTACCCAGGATGTCACTAATCAAGTCAACAACATAAAAATCACGGTGACTGCGTTCGGGTACATGGAAAGCCAGATATAGGGCATTTACCGGCACTTTTGCTTGTTGGACCCGCCGCTGTAATATTACTTGTGGTGGCTCGGCAGGTAGGTGACGTTCGGGGACAGGTCGGGCGGGGATATCACCAAACCATTTATTGACCAAGTTGAGTATCTGTTTTTCTTTTATATTTCCGGCTATCACCAAAATTGCATTGTTAGGACAATAATGTTTTTGGTAAAAATCGCGAACGTCATCTAAGGTTGCTTCTTCTACGTGAGCCGGAACCTTGCCAATAGTTGGCCAGCGATAAGGGTGCTGCGTATAGGCCAGATCCGCCAGGTGATGCCAGACATCGCCGTACGGTTCGTTCAAACAAGTTTCCTTAAATTCCTCGACAACTACCTTGCGCTGTATATCCAGATCTCTCTCATTAATATTCAAACTAAGCATCCGATCAGATTCCAGCCAAAGGACGGTTTCAACATTTTCCGCAGGAACGAGGTCGTAAAAATTTGTCACGTCATTATTAGTGAAGGCATTGCTGTCACCTCCAGCCCGTTGAATAGGCTCGTCAAAATCCTTGACATTCTCCGACCCACTGAACATGAGATGCTCAAATAAGTGAGCAAAACCCGTTTTATCGGGAGATTCATCCCGGGCACCTACATTATACAGTAGATTAACGGCGACCATCGGTGTACTTTTATCTTCATGTATCAGCACCCGCAACCCATTGGCCAATTGATGTTTACTAAACTGTATCACACACTAGAATTTAAAGACGCTTAACGACTGATTTATCATCCTTTCAAAACGCACTAGCTGGTTATAAGTTTTGATTTTAACCCAAAATTACGAATAAATTTCCGGGATACCCACCAAAATACGGATAGCCTACATCTAGGTAGTTGAAAGCTTTTCAAGTCAGTTGACTTAAACATTAATTTCCGTCGAAAAATACATTATTCCTAAGCCTGTCGCTTATTGAAACTTCTCAATAAGCAGGGAAATTGTTTGACATCGAAGCCTGACCGCTCGCTTGGAATTCCTGTATTTTGCTTTGGTCAGAGGGATTCCTACTCTGCGCATACTCGCTTCTCAAATCTCTCAACATGAAAAGACATGATATTTCACGACTGGAAAAAAACCGAAACCTTCACTTAAAACTTGGTTTTGTAATCGCTATCAGCCTGGTCACCTTAGCCTTTAATTATACCTCGGACCCACCAGCGCCTTATGAGCGGGAGGTAACTGAACTTGAACAGGAAGATGCTATTCCCGTGGTTCGAACCGCTCATAAAAAGAAACGACAATTGCCACCTCCTATGCTAAAACTAACTAAAGAGATCATTCCTGATGAAGCTGAGTTTATTGAGGAACCAGAGCCTAGGCCCTTAGATAACGTTATTAGCATTGAGCCGGTTAAAACTCCTGAACCTCAATCTTTTGTTCCCTCTGTACATCCTCCTAAGCCTCAAATATTACCTGAGGATAATGAGCTGACTAAAGCTATTCCCGAAATTTTTGATGTCGTAGAACATATGCCGCTTTTTGGGAATTGTGCGAAACAAGAAATGAGTAAGGAAGAAAAAAAGCAATGTTCCGCGATTGCAATATTTAAATACATGGGCAAACACATTAAATATCCGGCAATAGCAAGGGAGAATAATATTCAAGGGACGGTTGTGATACGTTTTGTTGTGAATGAATTTGGTGAAATTAGTCAGCCGGAAATAGTTCGTGATATCGGAGGCGGTTGTGGACAAGAAGCATTGCGTGTAGTGAAAAATATGCCGGTTTGGGAACCTGGGCGGCAACGAGATCGAAAGGTCAAAGTTTATTTTAATTTGCCGGTAAAATTTCGCTTGGATTAACCCTCCCTCTCTTTGGGACGCCAACTTTTACCTTAGCTGGCTCCTCTTATCTTAGCATTGTAGTTTTTCGACGATAGAAAAGAACGTTCTTCTGAAGGGAAGGCGTTCTTTTCGTTTTTACTCCTTTTCGTACTTTTTACTAGTTCAATTTTTTATAAAAAAACCGCTATCTCACGAACTCAAATCGGGGTTTAAATCTGAATAACAATCTGATTTTCCAAACTAATTGCACTTATTTATCCTCACCGAAATAATAATCTTTTGAAAATATTACGAATTACGGTAAAAATTACCCTAAACAACTGACACTCAAATATGTTCACAATTATTGAAATTTAATATTTTATTAAAAAAATGGGTTAATATACCATATGTATTAGTCAATTTTAACCTAGTCAACTAGCTCTCGTCCTCCTAATTTTGTACTATAATTTAATTCAGTTTTGAATTAGTGGATTTGACAAGCAAAGAATTTTATTACTAAAAAGACAAATTATGCAAAAAGGATTTTTGATCGATATGGATGGTGTTATCTACAGTGGTAATGACCTGATCCCCGGTGCTGATATCTTTATCGCAACCTTGAAAAAAAAGGGCATCCCCTTTCTTTTTCTGACCAATAATAGTCAAAGGACTTCTAAAGATGTGATCAATAAGCTTGCACACATTGGAATTGAAGCGGATGAAGAAAATGTTTTCACCAGTGCCATGGCCACCGGATGGTTCTTGGCGCGGCAGAAGCCTTATGGGTCTGCTTACGTGTTAGGTGAAGGAGGCTTACTCACCAGTTTACATGAAAATGGCTATGACCTCGTAACCCAAAACCCTGACTTTGTGGTGGTAGGTGAAGGACGGAATTTTACGCTGGAAATGGTCAACCAAGCCGTTGAAATGGTGCTGAAAGGTGCTAAGCTCGTTGCGACTAACCTTGACCCTTCACCTAAAAAACCAGGATGGAATAACCTGGGAATCAAGGCAGTAGTAGCCATGATTGAGGAAGCTACGGGTGTCAAGGCTTTTTCTGTTGGAAAACCCAGCCCGGTAATGATGCGGGTAGCCAGAAAAAAACTCGGACTCAATTCAGTCGATACGACCATTATCGGTGACACCATGGATACGGATATCCTGGGAGGCATTCAATTGGGGTATCGCACGGTCTTAACACTCAGTGGTGTATCCAAGTCAGAAGATTTGAAAAATTACGCATATGCTCCCGATTTGATTGTGAAATCGGTTGCTGAATTCGAGATAGATGAATGGCTGCAGGATGCGGTACCCAACCGGGAAGCTAAGTCTGTCAACGCAGCCACAGTAGAAGTATAAACCCTTAACTTCTTTCCCTTTGGTTCGCCGTTCCCTGGCATTATAGGTTTTCGATGGTTAAAATAGGAATCATCCTGAAAACTAGAGTAATTGGATTCGTTTAGATGACTGCCCCTCAGTCTGATAAGCAAAGCACTTGTGCGATAAACCATGCACTCTAGTTTTCAGGATGACTCTTGTTTTGCTGTTGTACCTTTCCGCTTTTCTCCCTTTTTTTCTGTTTTTATTAGGGGTTCAATATTCAATGCTTATCTTAGCCCCATGCAATATCCAGACTTTAAAAACATACCATTTAAACGTACAAAACGGGAAAATATACCTACCGGAGCTCCCTGGCTAACCCCGGAACAAATTAAGATTCCCTCCACTTTTTCCAAGGCAGACCTAAAAGACTTTGATCATTTGTCTTATGTGGCCGGTGCGCCCCCTTTTTTACGTGGCCCCTATGGTTCCATGTATACTGGCCGCCCATGGACCATTCGTCAATACGCGGGATTTTCTACTGCAGAAAAGTCAAATGCATTCTATCGCCGTAATCTGGCTGCCGGCCAAAAGGGCCTTTCCGTAGCCTTTGACCTGGCTACCCACCGAGGCTATGATTCCGATCACGAGCGAGTCAGTGGAGACGTTGGAATGGCGGGTGTAGCGATCGATACCGTAGAGGATATGAAAATTTTATTTGATCAAATTCCTCTGGACAAAATGTCCGTCTCCATGACGATGAACGGGGCGGTGATTCCTATTATGGCTTTCTTTATCGTAGCGGCGGAGGAGCAGGGCGTCAAGCCAGCACAACTAAGTGGAACCATCCAAAACGATATTCTCAAAGAATTTATGGTGCGGAATACGTATATCTATCCACCTGCTCCCTCAATGCGTATCATTGGGGATATTTTTAGATATACCGCCGAGCATATGCCGCGCTTCAACTCCATTTCCATCAGCGGTTATCACATGCACGAAGCCGGTGCACCTGCTGACCTGGAGCTGGCTTATACGCTGGCGGACGGACTGGAATACGTCCGTACGGGGATCAATGCCGGGTTAAAGATCGATGACTTTGCTCCGCGCTTATCTTTCTTCTGGGCGATTGGGATGAATCATTTTATGGAAGTGGCCAAGCTGCGCGCAGGAAGATTGTTATGGGCAAAACTGATTAAGCAGTTCGATCCGGAAAATGCAAAATCTATGGCATTAAGGACCCACTGTCAAACTTCCGGCTGGAGTCTGACAGAGCAAGACCCGTTTAATAATATTGCGCGTACATGTATTGAAGCTTTGGCTGCAGCATTTGGTGGAACCCAGTCTTTGCATACGAATTCATTAGACGAAGCCGTTGCTTTACCTACAGATTTTTCCGCGAAAATTGCACGGGATACGCAGCTTTATCTGCAAAAAGAAACTGGTATCACCAGAGCCATTGACCCCTGGGCCGGTTCTTACTATGTAGAGTATCTCACTGGAAAACTCGTCGACCGGGCATGGGAATTAATCCAGGAAATAGAGAGTCTGGGTGGGATGGCAAAGGCAATAGAAAACGGATTACCTAAACTGCGAATTGAAGCGGCAGCTGCCCGTAAACAAGCCCGTATCGATAGTGGCAAAGACAGGATCGTTGGAGTCAATATTTTTCCTCCGGAAACAGAAACAGAAATGGAAGTGCTGACCGTTGATAATTCTGCGGTAAGAAAATCACAAATCAGGAGGCTGGTAGAGGTGAAGTCTGGCAGAGATGTACAAGCAGTAGATGTGGCTTTAAAGGAATTGACAGCCTGTGCGGAAGGTGGCGAAGGTAATTTGTTAGAAAAGGCGGTTGAAGCTGCTCGGCATCGGGCAACCTTGGGGGAGATTTCCCTGGCCATGGAAAAAGCTTTTGGACGTTATGTGGCGACGACCCGTTCGGTGAGTGGTGTCTACGCAAAAGAAATTAGTATGGATAAACGATTTCAGAAAACCCGATCGCTTTCCGATCGCTTTGCCGAACAGGAAGGGCGTAGGCCGCGCATCATGGTTGCCAAGTTGGGACAGGATGGACATGATCGGGGCGCGAAGATCATCGCTACCTCATTTGCTGATCTTGGCTTTGATGTGGATATCGGGCCATTATTTCAAACGCCGGAAGAGGCTGCCCGTCAGGCTGCAGAAAATGATGTTCATATTTTAGGCATATCTTCTTTGGCAGCAGGGCATAGAACTTTAGTGCCTCAAACAATTGCTGC
>CBDUIU010000001.1:0-28878 GCA_965367335.1 uncultured Saprospiraceae bacterium | reverse complement strand
TGGCACCCGTCTTTTCTTTACGCCCAAATAAACGAGCAGGAAATACCTTAGTATTATTAAAGATCAGACAGTCGTCTTCTTCAAAATAATCAAGCATATCCTTAAACACCTTATGTTCGATCTTACCAGTGTCCTTGTGAACGACCATTAAGCGCGATTCATCTCTGGAATCGGTTGGATACTTGGCAATTAGTTCTTCCGGGAGATTAAAGTTGAATTGCGATAGCTTCGTCCTCATATAAGTAAAATTCAGGTTTTTTAAAAGACGGGCAAAGATAAGAATAAATCCCGCATTTTACCAGATGATTTTGTTGTAATTTAATGCGCTAACCTCGCATTTGGAATATAAGGGTTTGTTTTGGCGAAAAAATGCCGCGATTCATCGATTCCTTGCCCTCTGACCAATATTATTTCGGATTTTCGCCTATATTTCGACCCACTGTGTTTACCGTACCTTTTATCAGCAGCAATGCTCTAATTTTATGACCATCTATCTAAAAGTATTAAAAGAAAGTATCTATCAGGCCATCCAACAATTGTGGGGAAACAAGCTGCGTAGCTTCCTCTCTTTACTTGGTATCTGCATTGGTATTTTTTGCATCATTGGGGTGCAAGCTGCTGTGGATTCGCTGGAAGATAATATTCGGGGTAGTTTTGAAAAGTTAGGCTCCGACATGATCTACGTGTCTAAGTTTGGCTGGACGGGAGCTACTCGAGCCGAATTTATGGAGTGGCTCAAACGACCCAATCCAAATCACAACGACTACAAAGTGATGAAGAAGAAGCTTCGCTCTGCGGAAAGCGTAGCACTAGTTGTTGGGATTGATCAGCGGACACTAACTTATCGTTCTAATAGTGTCGAAGAGGCAGAAACGGTTGGGGTAACTTATGAGTACGGTGAAATGGTTGATATGACTTTTGAGAAAGGGCGTTATTTTTCTCCACAGGAATATCATTATGGCGCTAATAAAGTTGTTTTAGGCCATACCGTGGCTCTCGAACTATTTGGCACCATTGAGCCAATCGGGAGGATGGTTAAATTACTCGGAAGAAAACTGGAGGTAATTGGGGTTATTGAAAAAGCTGGTGAGGATTTAATTGGGGTAATGAATTTTGATGAGGTGGTATTTCTGCCTTTCGAATTGGCGAGGAAAATGACGAACATCAAATCCGATGCAGCCTTCCAGAATTCCAATTTGATGATCAAGGCGGCTAACGGTGTTAGTCTGGCTCAATTGAAAGATGAAATTACCGGTGTGCTGAGAGCCCATCGTAGGTTAAAACCACGACAGGATAATAATTTTTCGCTGAACGAGCTATCTATTCTTTCTCAAGCTTTTGACGCTTTTTTTAGCGTCTTAAATGTTATCGGTCTGGTCATTGGTGGTTTTGCCATTCTTGTAGGTATTTTTAGTGTAGCCAATATCATGTTTGTCTCAGTCAAAGAACGGACGAATATCATCGGGGTAAAAAAAGCTTTAGGTGCAAAGCGATCGATCATTCTATTGGAATTTCTCGTCGAGTCGGTGATCTTATGTATTATTGGTGGTTTAGCTGGTTTAGCTTTAGTACTTATAGTGATTTCTGCGCTTAGTTCTTCCATTGGTTTTGAAATGTACCTATCCGCAAATAACGTGGTCAGTGGATTGATCTGGTCCGTCAGTGTCGGTATATTGGCAGGTTTGATCCCTGCGTTTCAAGCTTCGTCTATGGATCCGGTTGTCGCTATTCGGAGTAAGTAGCAACTTACTTATGGAATCGGTAGGTTGATCTGGGCCACGGTTTTCGTCTTAGGGAAGACTATTTTCTTTCAACCTTTCGTTAGCTACAACTTTTTCTTTTAGTAATAGGTTAGATGGTTGTACACAACCCCTGAGCCATGAATCAACTTGCCTTTCTTTTCCTGCTTATTTTTACGCTGCAAAGCTGTCGAACACCCGACTCTAATCGACCGGTAATTGTTGTGCCGCCCCAAGTAGATCGGGATACCACCGGACAGGTACTGAAAATTTCAAATACAGCCAATTTTAAATACTGGCGACATCATCCCATGCATCCGGCTAATGGGGAAGCGGTTACCTTTGAGGTAATGTCGGAAGAAAAAATTGGAATTACCAAAGTGGAATTATTGTTATTTGAATATGAATTATTTCGAAATCATGAGGGGCTACCTTCCAAAAGACGGCGTTCTACCGGTCAGTGGGGATTAGTCAAAACCTGGGAGATTCCCGCCACTTTACAAACTGAAAAACTAAGCTACACGTATACCAAAGGTTTTCCGGCTAAAACCCATGTTGTTTATTTATTTCGGGTGTACAATCAAAACGGTGAAATTAGTGAGCGAATGGCAGGGTTTGATGCAGGCGATTCTCCCTGGCCTCAAGATAAAATCTTGCTCTATGGTGCGACGGAGGAATCGCTCCAACATACGATTAATATCTGCTTCTTCCCAGATACAGACTATAATGGAGATTGGCAACAATTTCTAGAAGACCTGGACACCTTGATATATCAAGGATATCATCTTAACAATGTAATCTCATCAAATAAAAATCGTTGGCGTTTTTATTACACCCAAACCGAAACGGATGGCTATGCCTTATCTCAGGATTATGGAAATCCGGATCGCTTTCCTCCTTTTATGAAAGATAGCCTTATCTTCGGAATTGATGCGTTTGGTTTATTACACCGGCAGCCTTATAGTGATGGAGCCTATATGTTAGGTAATATTCGATTTCTCTCTCACAATGTGTTTACAAGTGAGTCTTACAACCTGGGTACAGCGGTCCATGAAACGGCACATACTGTTTTTAACCTTAGTGATGAATATGAAGGCTGTGCTTGTTTTGAAGCTCCGGAAGGTGGCTCTAATATGTTTACGAGTTTGGCTGGCTGTCAGGAATTTAATCAGTTGAATAATTTTGATGATCCTAGTTGTTCGACAATTGTTAGTTATAGCGGGCAGCAATGGTATATGCCGGAGCAGGCTGTTATGTTTCAAACGGAGGCTGAATGTCTTGCTTATAATGAACAAAATGGATACAGCCCAGACAGTTGTTTTGTTTTTATTGATCTAGACGGGAGTCGTTTTTATCGAGCCGAACAAGGAGTGTGTATTATGCAGGATGATGGCGATCGTCAGGTTCGTAAATTTCAGCGAACTTGCCGGTCAATTATTCAAAGTTATTATGATCGATTACCGCCAATGCAAGACCCGCAGCGCTCCATCCGCTTGCAAGACCAAAAAGAAAATATGTTTGACTACGAGGCAGTTGTTTTAATGGAGTTGACTTTGCAACAAAATAATTTAGAGATAAAAACAGTAGATAAAGTTTATGGAGTACCAGAGAAAAATTTGGTAAATTATCGAGACTTTCAAGTAGAATTAATTGATGAAAAGGGTAAGGTGAATTATTCCTTTGAAATGGATCGTCCGGACTGTTTGCATTTTGAAGGTGGTGCTAAGGATTCCTTTGCACTCATGAAATTTGGTAAAATCCGTATGGCAGTTCCGGATTGTGAAGGAATGGACAAGATCGTTTGTCGATCGGAGAAAGCCATCCTGCAAACTGAAAAGAAAGTATTTAAGGTAGGGAGTCACATAAAAAAGATAAAACTAAAATAAAAAAAACAGGGACGTGATGCCCCTGTTGAAAATACGTATGAAACTTAAAACTAAAATCTTGTTAAATCAGCTTAAGTTTTATTGACAAATAACTTCCCGGTAATAATTAGCTTTAGGGGTTTGGAGCTTTAAAGTATAATTACCAGCTGGAAGTTGTTCCAGGCTTAAGCGCTTATGTAATGTAGTTCCTTCGTTAAAAATTTGCTTCATTACTACATTGCCATTTTGATCAAATAACTTTAAGCTTACCTCTTCACCAGCAGTGAGCCAGTTGATGTCCAACTTGTCTTCATGTTGGAAAACCATTGGTTTGAAGTTGACAATGCGCTCCGTACCTATGATAGTTGCCCTGCTTTTACGAATAGTAAGCGGTTGCGTTATGGTTCTTATCTCATCACTAACCAATGCATAATAACGGCCATCGGGTAAGTGAGTCAAATTGTACTTTTTTGCTACATCGCCAGTAACTTGTAAGTTCTCTTCCCACAGGATCACTCCCGCCTCATCTTCAATCCGAATGGCAATAGCCTTTTTTACTTGATTGTGCAGATACAGTGAAAACGCCTTACCCTGTTTGTCCAGAACAAATGAGACTTTATCCATAGCATGGATATTAAATCCAATGACCAGAACAGCAATCAAAGTCATTAATGTTTTACGAAATTTTAGGTCATTCATAACAACAGTTTTTTAGAAGAACGGAGATTTACAAAAGTTGAAGATCAACCGTCCTTTAGGTGAACAATAAACTTTATTAATTAAATACTTCACAAAGTTGTGAAGAAAACAAAAGGCAGGCTACGACGTTTTTTACAGATATTAATGCTATATTAACCAAAGTTTGTTTAGAATAGATTTGATTTTGGTAATATAGATTGTAAATTCAAAATTTTATTTTATGAAACCGATTCTTGAGAAAATCGAACCGGGCTTTGGTAGTTCATTTGCCATCAGAAAGTTTACTGAAATAAATTCATGTCGTGTTCCAAACTGGCACTTCCATCCAGAGTATGAATTAGTATATGTGTCAAGTGGAATGGGGAAAAGGCATGTAGGAGAGCATGTCTCCAATTATAAAGATGGAGATTTAATTTTTTTGGGGCCTAATCTTCCTCATTTATCTTTTACGGATGAGTTATATGACGAACATATTGAGGTAGTGGTGCAGCTTAGAGAGGATTTTTTGGGTAAAGAATTTTTAAACAGACCTGAAATGATGGCTATTCGTCAGCTGTTTGAACGAGCCAAGCAAGGTCTGGTCATCGAAACCGACCTAAAACACGAAATCGGTAAAGCATTGATAGATCTTGTGGAATTAGAAAATTTTGACCGCTTATTAAGTTTATTGCAAATCTTTAATAAGATGTCGAGAACAGAAGACTACCGCTTACTTAATGCGACCGGTTTTGGTATTGAAGTAAATACACGTGATGAAGAGCGGATTAGAACCATATATCGCTATGTTGAAAATAATTTTCGGGAATCGATTCCACTAGAAAGTATTGCAAAGGAGATTCATATGACGGTTCCGGCGTTTTGTCGTTATTTTAAAAAACTAACAAACAAGACTTTTACGAATTTTGTTAACGAGTTCCGGGTAGCATATGCTTGTAAGCTATTATCCCGGGAACACCTGAGTATTTCCCAGGTTTCTTTAGAAAGCGGGTTTAATAATTTTTCTCATTTTAATAAACAATTTCGGGCGATCACCGGAAAAAGCCCATCCGATTATCGGAAGGAGTTGAGCAAGATGATTAATTCATCTGCTATACGATAAGTATATAAAGTTTCACTGAATATGATGCCAGGTGAGGCAACTGCTTAGAATAATTCCGTAGAGAGCGTTTGGATATTTAAACGTTCAATATCTGTTAACAAACTATCTACGCGTTGATGTTTAGCCTGATACCATTTGCGGCGTTTGAAGTAATGTAGATTTTCTACATCAGGAAATATATAGCCGTGGCTGGCGTATATCTCGTTGATCATATAACGAAGTTGCAGTGGCTTGTACCGATTGAGTTCATCCTTTGAAATGATGCGGGAAGAGGTAAAAGGATAACGGCGTTGTAAATTGACCGAGTCTGCGCGACTCAAGCGTTTCAATTTTCCACTAGATGAGATCAGATAGTTTTCATAGTCATAATATTCAAGCAAGCCGGGGATGGTCTCTGAAGTAGGAACTTTCCTGGGAGAACCAGATGTTAAGTTTTCTGTATAAACATCCTTTAAACCATGACTACTAGGTCGATAAAAATCATAATATTCAATTTCCAAAATTTTCTCGTCTATCACATTTATTGTTACATTGCCATCAAAGGAGACTTGGCGAAGCTGGAGCAAGTCTAAGGCTTGCCCACTGCTATCAAAGATGGATAAGTACATGTCATTATGAGCATGTTGGTCGGCCAGGTATTCATAAAGCAAAAGTTGGAATGGGGGAGGAAATGGGATTTGCTGAGTTCGCAACTGGCAATCTTTATGGATGACAGAATCAGGAAGAAAATGGGTGGCAATAGTTTGCCAATTTTCAGTAAGGGTATCTTCGTCCGTTGATAGGATTTGCAGGAATTGAAGAAAACTCAGCGGCGCAGCCTCTTCCATAACTTCTTGGGCAGAAGGACTCTGGTTTGTCGGTGTGGAAGAATGACAAGCGACCAAAAACAAACTACATATACTTAAATAGAAAAGTCCTTCTTTTAGCATGGATAATTGGTTTTCTCAAGTGGCGTTCCGGTTCTCTTATCTTTGACGCCAGAACCATACCAAACCATTTATAAATCAATGGATTGTGCATTTGGGAGGGCAAGTAGCACTTAAATAGCTGTTTTTTGCTTTATTAAAGGACAAAACGTCAAAATAATAAAAATCGTATATCATCAGCATATGGATCTTCGCAAAGCTTTTTTAGAACGATCTTCTAAAGAACAGGTCATTCAAATAATTGATTTTCTGGGAACTAATGAAGGTCGAATGGCGGATTTAATGCAAATTTTTCTGGAGGGAGAACCGCAGGAGAGGCAAAGAGCTGCATGGGTAGTCTACCACTTTACACCACAGCAACAGGTTATCAGCCAACCCTATTTTGCACGGATGCTTGATGGGCTCACTGAAGATGCCCACCAGGCTGTTTGGCGCGCGACAATGCGCTTATTCTATTATGCAGGTATGCCCGAAGAATTGGAAGGCCGGATAGTTAGTGTGGCTTTTGATATTCTCAGCGATCCGAAACAGGCAGTGGCATCCAAGATGTTTTCCATGTGTATCCTCGGCGATTTTTGCCTCAAAGAACCAGATCTCGCCGATGAATTAAGAGGACTGATCGAAGAACAATGGCCCACTGCTTCGGCAGGCTTTAAATCGAGAGGTAGAAAAGTGCTGCAATTATTGGATGATTTAAAAAGGAAAAAAGTGTAATTAATCTAACGCAATATTAAAATTGATATAGTGTTTTACCTCCATCATTTAAGGCTGAATAGGACACAAAAACTTATCAAAATAACAATATGAAAAAATGGGAACTCATTAAAAGTGAACCTGGTCATGACCTCAAACTTTTTCGCTCACGGTTTGATGTTGTCAAAAATCCGAGAAATGGAAAAACCGTTCGGGTGATTATCCTGGAAGGAGGCGACTCGGTAAATGTAGTTGCCAAAACCAAGGCCGGCGAATTCGTTCTGGTTCAACAATACCGTTTTGGAATCCAGGGCGAGACACTTGAGGCGCCAGGTGGGTTAATCGATCCCGGAGAAACACCTCTACAAGCTGCAAAACGCGAACTACGCGAAGAGACAGGCTATACCGCTCAACAATGGGAATACCTCGGCGCGATCCAATCTAATCCCGTTTATATGGATAGTTATATCCATCATTACTTGGCTCAAGATGTTGTGCTTACAGACAAAGTCCAGTTGGATGATGGAGAAGATGTAGCTGTAAAAATAATGGGAGAGGAGGCTATTAAACAAGCAGCCGAGGAAGGCCTGATTCGTCATCCACATACCTTGTCGGTATTAAACCGGGTAATGGAAGTCTGGAGAAAAAAATCATGAGTTATCCCGAAAGTTGGAGCAATTTGAATTGCTTATGAAGTTGCACCTTCGCTCCGAAGGGTTTATCGTACGGAGTATATCAACCTCGAATCCGCTTTAGCGGAGAGGTAAACCAAGCGCATCTGCGATAAACTTCATAAACCCTCACAACATCGAAAAAAATTCGGGATAACTCATATTTCAAGATTTGGTGATTCACCAAGCTTGATTTAAGAATACTTTTACAGCGAGCCAATCATTTTCTCTGGTCTGACCCACTTGTCAAATTCTGCTTCTGTCAGGTAACCTAAAGCAGTAGCTGCTGCTTTTAAGGTTGTCCCTTCTTTATGTGCTTTCTTGGCAATTGTAGACGCTTTGTCATAACCGATATGCGTATTAAGCGCAGTAACCAGCATCAGAGAATTGTCCAGGTTCATTTTGATACGCTCATAGTTTGGTTCAAGACCTGCGGCACAATTATCGTTAAAGCTGCGGCAGGCATCACCAATGAGACGAGCAGACATTAAAAAGTTGAAGATCATCATTGGTTTGAAAACATTGAGTTCAAAGTGACCCGTAGCTCCGCCAAAATTGATCGCTACGTCATTTCCCATTACTTGAGCCATTGCCATAGTTAAAGCCTCAGCTTGCGTAGGATTGACTTTGCCAGGCATAATTGATGAGCCAGGCTCATTGGCAGGTATTATTAATTCGCCAATGCCACAGCGAGGGCCCGAAGCCAGCATGCGAATATCATTTCCAATTTTCATTAACGAAACAGCTACAGTCTTCAAAGCACCATGTGACTCTACAATTGCATCGTGAGCAGCCAGGGCTTCGAATTTGTTTTTTGCCGTAACAAATGGCAAACCAGTTAATTTCGCAATGTGCTTCGCAACTAATTTGGCGTATCCTTTTGGGGTATTTAATCCTGTCCCAACGGCTGTACCTCCCAGGGCTAATTCTTGCAAATGTTTCAAGCTGTTTTTAATAGTAGCCATGCCATGATCCAACTGGCTGACATACCCGGACAATTCCTGACCAACAGTCAAAGGAGTGGCATCCATAAAGTGGGTCCGCCCGATTTTTACAACGTTCTTAAATGCTTTGGCTTTATCATTCAGGGTATCGCGCAGGGCTTGAATCCCTGGCAAGGTGGTTTCCATGAGGACGGTATAAGCGGCGATGTGCATGGCCGTCGGAAAAGTATCGTTAGAGGATTGCGATTTATTGACATCATCGTTTGGGTGAAGCACTTTTTTCTCATCGGTTAATGCTCCTCCTTTTAGTACATGACCGCGGTTAGCGATGACTTCGTTGACATTCATATTACTTTGGGTGCCGGAGCCAGTTTGCCAGACAACCAGCGGAAACTGATCATCTAATTTACCAGCTAAAATTTCATCACACACCTTACCGATTAGCTTAGCCGTTGCTTTTGGCAATACACCTAGCTCGGCATTTGTAATGGCTGCGGCTTTTTTCAAAATAGCAAATGCACGGATGATCTCAATGGGCATTTGTTGCCCACCAATTTTAAAGTTTTCACTGGAACGTTGGGTCTGAGCGGCCCAGTATTTATCAGCGGGTACTTTAATGATTCCAATACTGTCTTTTTCTTTTCTGAATTTCATAAAATGAAATATTTTAGACGTTGAAGGATATTATAATCTCATTCTTACCGACACAAAGTTACAGATAGTTTCTGATTTCTCTATTGCTTACGGTGGTGAAATTTATCAATGGTCGTTTAATTTTCTTTCGCTGTAAATGTATTGTTATTTGCTGTTTTTAACTTGTTCAAATACCCTGTTGGCCAAAGGGGGAAACTTAATAGAACTTTTAGCAGCTACTGGTGTTATAGCTTAAGGTAAACACAGTTTTGCCAGTAAGAAAATAACTAGTATCTTTGGTCAAATGTATTAAGTACAATTAAACGCTTGAAACACCTTTCTAAGCAATTTATTTATTAATCAAAAACGATTTAATCAATGGCTTTTAAACTCCCAGATCTCCCCTACGGCTATGATGCCTTACAACCACATATTGATAAGCGCACCATGAAAATCCACCACACTAAGCACCACAATGGCTACACTAACAAACTAAATGCAGCAATTGAAGGTACGGACCTGGAAAAGAAAAAAATCGAGGACATTCTAAAAAAAGTTTCTACTGCTTCTACCGCTGTCCGCAATAATGGAGGAGGGTATTATAACCATTCTTTGTTTTGGAAAATTATGTCTCCTGATGGCGGCGGAGAACCTAATGCCCGCAGTAAATTTGGTAAAGCATTTACAAAAGCTTTTGGAACCCTGGAAGCTTTTAAAGATGAGTTTTCAAAAGCAGCTGCAACACGCTTTGGTTCCGGTTGGGCATGGCTATGTGTTAATAGCCGTGGTAACCTTTTCATTACATCTACACCTAATCAGGATAATCCGCTAATGGATGTTGCTGAGGAGAAAGGTACTCCAATCCTGGGTATAGATGTTTGGGAACACGCGTACTACCTGAAATATCAAAATCGTCGCCCGGATTATATCGAGGCTTTCTTCAATGTGATCAATTGGGCTGAAGTTTCAAAAAATTATAATAAAGCGACGAAGTAAGCACCTTATTGTCACTTTTGTAAGTAAAAACACCTGGAGCTTCTTTCGGAGGCTGCAGGTGTTTTTTTTGCCTGTTTTTGCCCGGCATCAGACAATAATCAGTAAAAAGCAAAAGTTGTATATTAATAATTCTTGTTATGAATGTAAAAAAGCCGTATCTTACCAACGGCTTAAGTATAATGCTTAATCTCTACCGGATGACTTCTGATTACACGATCCCTGACACGTATTGAAAAACCCTACATCGTTTAGCATTTCTTTAAACCTTCGTCGCGGGAGTATCTCTACTCCTTAGTGTCCTAAAACCAAACACCCTCCCATGATTATTTTAAGCGTCTTATTAGTGATCCTTGGACTTTTTTCTTATGAATTACTCCAAGAAAATCAGGCTTCGTAAAATTATACCCACGAACCGATTTAAAACATAAAAGGCTTTCACAAGTATAATGTGAAAGCCTTTTTTGACGCCTTTAACTAATCCGTAGCGTTTTAATAAGTACCTCTATCTCTTTATCAGCTCGCTCACCGCCTGATAGGTTGCTTCCGCTTGTTCCTGCGAAAATTGTCCTCGTAATCCCGACTGAAACAAAAATTCTTTATCCCCTTTGATCTTGATGTGGTAAAAGCGGTAACTTTTGTAAGTAGAGTCAATTACCGTTTCGTAAATAAAACCAGTAGGCTCATCTTTTATAACTTTTGAGAAATACTTTTGCTCCTGGACTTCTCTCAGTTTTTCATTTTTCACCTCTGCGGCATTGGTAGTGGTGGCATCGTAAACAAATAATTGAACGGAGAAGTTTTCCCCTTCAATGGTAATATCTTTTTGGCCTAGCAAATCGTCTACAGTTACTGCTGCACTATCAGGTGCCATTAACGTTATTGGGACTCCATAAGATAACAGGTCTAGTGGTTTCCAGTTGCTATTGACAGAATCAGCTTGACAGGCTAGTAAAAAGAGAGATAAGCAAAAAGAGAACAGCGCAATCTTTTTCATAAATTATTTTTGTGCTAATGAGCGCACAAAATAAGAAGAAATAAAGGGAATCAGTGATGATTTTATTTTTTCTTCCCCAGTAATCCCAATACCCCTGCATCCCGGATTACCCAACGGTCTTTGCGCAAGGTCATTGGGAGCTTTACCCGGCTTTCCGTTCCGACGTTTTGCTGTGCTAGCTCTATGTAGTCGTCCTCAACTGCAGCGACAATAGCCACGTGGCCAAATGATTGTCCTCCAAATACGACAATATCATCTACTTGCGGTTTGCGCTTGCTGCCATTGCGAAATTGGTAAAGATTCCGTTCCGGGTTGAATTCACCTTCCACGAGATTAAGATTGAAAAATTGTTTTGCATGTCCCCAGGGGTTTGGCATTTTATGATCTAAGTGATCATAATAATAGCGTTTGACAAATTCGACACATTGCCAACGCAAGCCATAATTATAACCGTCAGTACTGAGGTGGCGACCATTTGTGTGCCGCACCTTACCATTGTAGTAGATAGGGATACCATTAAGTTTATCAATGACTTTACCAATTGCTGGTTTAGCGGTATTGTTTTTATTGGATATACTCACTGCACCGTACTCCGGACTAGTAGACTCCGATTGTGTCTGGCAAGTGCAGAGCAAGCAGAAAAGCATGAAGAGGATATAGTGTTTCATTCTTAATATGTTGTAAAACAAATTAGAAAAGTTTATGTGGGCTTTTCTAGTCTACAAGATAAGTATTTTGTTTAATTACTGATGCACATAAGATGCCAAAAAATAATAATATGATCCTTGCAGAATTTTATCTTAAATTTCGATTTCGTATGACCTGGGCCAATGATTTTTTTTCCACCTTACTTTGCGCCCAGGTGAGAATGTCCAGATAAAGAAAAGCCCTCATCTCGTAGGGGTCTTCCTGGAGTATTTTCAATTGGTCTCTGAATTGGACAAAAATCTCGGACCACTTTGAATGAGGATGCTTAAGTAATTGTCGGAAAAACTTCAAGGTCCTTTTCTGTACTTTATTTAGTTCCGACAATTTCTCCAGATAGCGTTGGGTAGAACTTAATAAATACTCCATTAAATCATAATGGCCCAACTCAAAATGGGCAATTATAAACAATAACCTTGCATAGGATTGAATGTCTTCCCGTAAATGACCAATTTTTAAATCGATAATGATATTCAGATAATCAATCGCTTCTTTGTAACGACCACAACCGATATAGAGAAAAGCGAATTTATAGTAAAAAACCATTATCCGGTGTGGATCCAGGTATTTTTCGTAAAGCTTTATCTGCTTGAGGATCTTAGGAACTAAGGGTAGGCCTTTTTCAAAAGTACCTTCTAAGAATAAAGCATTCAAACGGGCAGTATCCAGGTAAAGGAAAGCCATCGTTTGAGTGATCGTTGGAAAAGATTTATGGTGTTTTTGATAAAAGGATTCAAATAGATTTAAGCCTTGGGCAAAACGAATTTTGTCCTGCAAATTAAAAGCTGAGGTCAGTAAATAGTGCAGTCCCCGCATATAGAGATCGGGGTCTTCGGATTGCATCTTGGGGTCCAGCTGAAATAAGTCTACCCATTCTTTTGCGGAGGTATAACAGGATTCAAAATCCAGCATGATATAATGATACCAAACATTGGATTGGAAGTAGTAAATTTTTTCAAAAAAGGTTAATAACTCTACCCGGACTTTAGGGATATTGGAGCGAAAATATTCCTCCACGACCAATCGGTCTTTTTCATTCTTTACATGTCCGATTTGAATATACCAACCATGGATCTTGATCTTGAGGTTTGATAAATGACAACTATTTCGAATGATTTCACTTCGTTGTGCTGCCTCCTCTAATAAGTTTTCCACCTTTCCTTTTATCTGTCGGCTACGGGTAATATGTCGTTCTTCAATCAACTTTTGGAACTCCAGGATTTCTAACAGTAATAGATCTAAGTGATTTTCAATAGCAAGCCCTTTGATACGCTCCAGTAGTTTTAGGCTTTGCAAATAGAGTCCCTTGCCGTATAAGATCCGGGCGAAATCAATTTGCTCGCGAATTTCAATATCCGCGTTTTTTTGAATGTGAATAATCCGCAGGCTGGAGAGGATCTGCTTGTAAAGGTGGCGCTTGAGATTAGGTAATTGACGGCGTTTAACTTCTGGAAGTCGTTTTAGCATATCCGCCTCATGATAATCCGTCATCTTATCCATAACTTCAAAAAGCCGCACAAATTTAAGCTCCTCTTTACTCTGGATTCGGGTCGCGTATAATTTGAAATTGCGCTTTTCTGCCTTCGTTAAAGACTTTATTAAGGTAAAAGTTTGATCTGTAGGTGAGCTGAAGGTCATATTTATGGTTGACTTAAAGTGCTGATTATCAGAGGTAAATAGTTATAAGCTGCACTTTGGGAATCACATCACTGGGGTTTTTTAATTTAATCTAAGTGTGCGAGTCAATTACTTTTGTATTAACAAATGCAAATAAATCTTTAATCATTTCTGAAATAGAAGACCTAAAAATAAGAAAAATGAAAAAAATAGAAGCGATTATTCGTCTTTCTCGTTTTGATGCCGTTCGTGATGCACTTGCCGAGATTGGAGTAAATTTTTTTACACTCAAAGATGTAAAAGGATTTGGTCTGCAAAAAGGTGAAAAACGTGTCTATCGCGGCTCCGTCTATGATACGACTTTTATCGCTCGTTTACAATTGGATATTTTAACCGATAATGATAAAGTGGATTCGATTATTGATGCAATTGTGAATTCGGGCCGTACCGGAGAAGTTGGTGATGGTAAAATTACCGTCCTTGATGTTCAAAGTGTTACCAGAATCCGTACGGCAGAAAAAAATGCTGCTGCGATCTAAAAAAGAATAATTATTAACACATAATACTATTTTTAAATATATAGTATCA
This sequence comes from uncultured Saprospiraceae bacterium, assembly GCA_965367335.1. Taxonomy (GTDB): domain Bacteria; phylum Bacteroidota; class Bacteroidia; order Chitinophagales; family Saprospiraceae; genus CBDUIU01. The sequence goes on along the minus strand of CBDUIU010000001.1, from coordinate 14,709 downwards.
CTTACTAATATTAACGATCAGTTATTGCCATAAAAGATTTGACACTGCCTTAATCAAATAACCAAGACAATTTAAAACCAATTTTCAAACTACTAACGTCTAATTGATATGAATGAGGCATTGTTTACTGCTAATAATCTATGGTTGCTTATAGCAACAGTACTAGTTTTTATCATGCACCTGGGGTTCTCTACTCTGGAAGCTGGATTTGTCAGAAAAAAGAATACGGTCAATATACTATTTAAAAACGTGATGATTATCGCGATCGGGTTGTTGACCTATTATTTTGTAGGGTTTAATCTGATGTATCCGGATGAGCCGATCAACGCTTTTTTCGGTTTTGATGGCTTTGGCCTGACACTTCCCGAAGGGGAAGCTATCGCTTATGCTGATGGAGCTTATACCTATTACACTGACTTTATTTTCCAAGCGATGTTTGCGGCTACATGTTGTACTATTGTTTCCGGCGCGGTAGCGGAGCGGATCAAACTTGGGCCGTTTTTAATATTCTGTATATTATTTGTTTCCATCAGTTATCCCATTACCGGAATGTGGAAATGGGGAGCCGGATGGTTAGATGCAAATGGATTTTACGATTTTGCTGGCTCTACCCTGGTCCACGCTGTTGGCGGCTGGGGAGCTTTGGCTGCGATTGTATTGTTAGGTGCACGGAATGGTAAATATGATAAAGATGGGACAATCCATCCGATCCCGGGCCATAACATGCCTTTGGCTGCTATGGGTGTTTTTTTACTATGGTTTGGCTGGTTTGGTTTTAACGGAGGTTCCGTGTTGTCTGGAGACCCCTCAGCTGTTTCATTGGTATTTGTAACGACCTGTCTGTCAGCTGCGGCAGGTGCTATAGGTGCTTTTTTCGCCAGCTATTTATTATTTAAAACTCACGACCTTTCCATGGTGTTGAATGGCATCCTGGGAGGCTTGGTCGGAATCACAGCGGGTGCAGATTTAATGACCCCTGGTGTTTCCATTATCATCGGTTTGGTCGCCGGTGTAATTATACCGTTTTCAGTAGTTTTCTTTGACAAAATCCTTAAACTGGATGATCCGGTAGGTGCTACTTCTGTGCACCTGGTATGCGGAATATGGGGAACCCTGGCCGTAGGATTGTTCGGTGCTAAAGCGGGGTTAGCTCAGTTGTGGGTGCAGCTCTATGGTACATTGGCCATTGGTGCTTTTACTTTCATCTTTGCTTTCGCGGTGATGTACGTGTTAAAAGTAACCGTCGGAATTCGCGTATCTGACGAAGAAGAAGCCAGGGGCTTGGATCACTCCGAGCATGACATGGCTGCCTACGCAGAATTGGAGAGTGCCCCGTCCTACAACCTAGCCATCGAATAATAGCATTCGAGATTAGGTTTTAGTACTTGCACATTGTACAAATAAGGAGACTCCTGGTTAGCGCTAACTATGCCAGGAGCCCCTTTTCTTCAAGAAAACGGAAAGACCGCCTTCCTGAATCGCAAAACAAAGTTACGCAAAATAGGTCGTATTTGAAATACTGAATACCTTATTTGTGTAAGCAAGCGGTCTTTCTGATTTCAACCATCCGGATCTACTCCGGTGTTTTAAAAATCAGATTTTTTAACGCTGAGCTAATTTGAAATTGATTTTTTATCAAAGACTCTTTGGCTCCAAACTGCTTGTCTTATGCAAAAGTTTACACTTATTGCCTTGTTACTGTTATCGTTAAATGTATTGAACGCGCAGGACATGGCGGATGTGGGCACCGAGCCCCTCGTTCCTTCAACCACAACGGTGGCTGAACAAACTGAAGTTGAAGTTGAACCTTCATTTACCATTAGCGGATTTGTCGATGGTTACTATGCTTATTTTACCAACAAAGAAGCGTTTCCTACAAGTTTTACCGAAGCGCATAATTCTTTTTCCCTGGGCATGGCGAATGTCGTTTTTGCTAAAGAAGGTAAAGTAGGATTCAAAGCAGATATTGCCGTGGGCCCTCGTGCTGAAGTGGCCAATGGTTATGCTGGAACGACCCTCTCTGCTATCAAACAGTTATACGTTACGTATACACCAGTAGAGAACTTGACATTTACTTTTGGAAACTATGGTACCCATGTCGGTTATGAAGTAATTGATGCACCGGATAACATTAACTACAGTACCTCGTACATGTTTTCAAATGGACCTTTTTACCACACCGGTCTGAAAGCAGACTATGCGGTGTCTGAAAAATTTGGCATTATGCTCGGCGTCTTTAATGATACCGATGCTAAGATGGATGTTGTACCAGGTAAACACTTTGGTGCTCAGTTGTCTTATAGTGATGATAAGCTAGGTGCTTATTTAAACTTTATCGGAGGTAAAGCTGAAGAGAGTGAAATAGCAGGAGATATCATGGAAAATCAAATTGATTTGACAGCGACTTTTCAGGCTACGGAATCTTTTGGCTTAGGCTTAAATACTACGGTAAAAACCCTGAATCCGGATGAAGGGGACAATGCGTCCTGGTTTGGTGCAGCATTATACGCTAATTATACCGTAAGCGAAAGCTTATTGTTTGGAGTTCGAGGTGAATATATCGGTGATGACGATGGCTTGATCTCTGGCGTTGCTGACAATAGCATTATTGATTTGACCTTATCTGCAAATATCAAAATAGATCAGTTAACGATCATTCCGGAATTTCGGATAGATATTGCGGACAAGGATGTCTTCTTTGATGCGGACGGCGAAGCTACGGGAACCTCTCCGGCTTTTATTATGGCAGCGATGTATGCTTTTTAGAAGGGTGAAAAAGGGGCTTTAACTTAACAGGGCTAACGCGAGGTTCACGTTGTCGGACTAGCAAATCCTGAAACATCAAATTTTTCAGGCGCGAACCCCCTAAGGTTAAAACTCATAAAATGGTTCGCAAAGCGAAGCATAAAAATCCATAATAACAAAGGCACAGCCTTATAAATAGGGAAAAAAGCTTTTTTATAAATTAATAAATTCTTGATTACAATGGCAAAGTACAAATTTGAGTACATCTGGCTAGACGGTTACAAACCTGAAGCTAACTTAAGAAGCAAAACGTAAGTTTTGGCATTTGATAACTACGATGGTGAATTGGACGTATTGCCCGATTGGTCATTTGACGGCAGCTCTACTCAGCAAGCGGAAGGCCACTCTTCTGATTGTTTGTTAAAGCCGGTTGCAGTTTACCCCGATTCAGCTCGGATCAATGGTTACCTGGTTGTTTGCGAAGTATTTAATGCAGACGGTACACCTCATGCTACCAACCATCGGGCATTGATTGAAGACGGCAATGACGACTTCTGGTTTGGTTTTGAACAAGAGTATGTAATGACCGGTGAGACTGGCAAGCCATTAGGCTTTCCTGTTGATGGTTATCCAGCTCCACAAGGACCCTACTACTGCGGTGTAGGTAATACAAAAGTTGCTGGCCGCGATATCGTCGAAGCACATATGGATGCATGTCTGGATGCTGGTTTAGGTATTACAGGTATCAATGCAGAAGTAATGTTAGGACAATGGGAGTACCAATGTTTTGGCAAAGGACCTAAGAAAGCTTCTGATGACTTGATCTTATCTCGTTATTTATTATACCGGATATGTGAAGAGTTTGGTGTTAATGTAGATATCCAGCCTAAGCCAGTTAAAGGTGATTGGAACGGCTCAGGTATGCACGTTAATTTTTCCAATACGCCGATGCGTGAAGAAGGAGGGAAAGAATTGTTTATGAGTATTTGTGAAGCTTTCCGTCCAGTTCACGATGAGCATATTGCGGTATATGGATCTAATAATGATCAGCGACTGACCGGTGCTCACGAAACACAATCTATTGATCAATTTAGCTATGGTGTTTCTGACCGTGGTGCCTCTATCCGTATTCCATTGAATGTATCACAAACTTGGATTGGATACCTGGAGGATCGTCGCCCGGCTTCTAATGCTAATCCTTACTTAGTAACTGCTCGGATCATTAAGACGGTGAAGTCTGCTAAAGTAAAAAGCTCAGCCGCTGCCGCTACCGCTTAGAATATTGCGTTAAATAAGTATAAATTTGAAAGCCGCTTTGTCCACGATAATTATCGGGATCAAAGCGGCTTTTTTGATATTGGAGGTCAGTAATGGTTAGTGCAAATGCTACTTTTTATGAAATGGATGCACATAAATATTATTGCCTTGAAACACTCTAGACAATTGTCTTAATACTAAAAAACGCCGCCCTAATAAAGAGCGACGTTTTTTCTATTCTTATTAAGTAGTTCTATCGACTAGCTTTTGCTGCTGCCTCCACTTCTTTTTTTCCATATAAGGTATCGTAATAAGCTGCTGCCATTCGATCCGAATCAAAAAACGGAACTACCTGGCGCATGCTGTTCTTTACTAATTCTAACCACTCTTGTGGTCGTTCATAGTACAATGGGAGAATCTCATCTTCTAAGACATCAAAAAGATTATCTCGATCGTACGCATCTTGTTGAAATTCTGGCCAGGCCGGGTTGGCCAGGGGCGTTACAAAGGCATTGGTGCCATGCTGGGCAAACTCAGCGACCCAGCCATCATTGATGGAGAAGTTGACACTTGCATTCATTGCTGCAGTCATGCCACTGGTACCAGAAGCTTCACGGGGAGCACGAGGCGTATTCAACCAGATGTCAGAACCTTGCTTAAGTTGTTTGGATAGGCGAAGCTCGTAACCGGTTAATACCGCAAGATTCGAATATCTTTTGCTTAAATGGACTAAACCGTTGAAGGTGCTGACAGCCTCATAATCAGTAGGGTAGGGTTTGCCCGCCCAAATGATCTGGATAGGGTGCTTCGTGTTTTTGATCAGCTTTTCGAAACGCTGCATATCTGTTGTTAGTATGTCTGCACGTTTATAGCCCGCGAAGCGGCGTGCCCAGACAACAGTCAGTACTTTGGGGTTAAACATTTTACCCGTTTGATCTGCAACGACTTCAAACAACCTTTCTTTCAGAACAGTCTTACGATCCAGGAATTTCTTATCCAATCCTTTTGCTAATGCCTTATCCAATGGCTGATCCGACCAGTATTTATGATTCTGGGCATTGGTGATATGGGTAATCGGGCAGATGTCATTATAGCCTCCCCACATCTGACGGGATACTTCTCCATGTATTTTTGACACTCCATTGGCTAAGTGAGACATTCGTAAAGCAATCAAAGTATGATTGAACACTTCACCTTGAATACCAACCAGTTGTTTAACATCCTCTGTTGGTAAACCACTAAAATAGTCCATGCCATCTAAAAGACGGATATCATGTTTTTCATTACCCGCTTCTACCGGTGTATGCGTAGTAAACACCATTTTTTCACGAACCTTTTCCAGGTCGCGATATTTCTGATACAAATAAAAGGCTGCTGGTAAAGCGTGCGCCTCATTCATGTGGTAAGCTTCCGGGTTAAAGCCAATGATGTCTAACAATTTTGCACCTCCAACTCCCAGTAGCATACACTGAGCGATCTTGGTGGATACATTAGAATCATATAAGCGGTGGCAGATCGTTTGAGCCAGCCAATCATTTTCCGGTAAATCAGTAGATAAAAGGAACAAAGGTGCTGTTCCAAAGATCTCGGGTGCCAGATAGAAAGCTTTTACTTTTACCGGATGCTTATTGACCATAATGTCAAAAACGATCCCGGTATCTTCCAGGTAACTATAGTTCTTTTCTATAAATTGAGCCTCCATGGATTTATCTTTACCACGGAGCTGATCGTAGTACCCATATTTCCATAAAATACCGATACCAACTAAATTTTGCTGTAAAGTGAACGCGGAACGCATATGCGATCCGGCAAGATAACCCAGACCACCGGAGTAAATCTTCAGGGCTTGGTCTATACCGTATTCCATACAAAAATAAGCTACTGGTTTTTTATAGCGCTTATTTAGAGGATAGCTTGGTTTGAAGTTTTGAAACTGACTCATTGTATTGGTTTATTATCCAAAAAATAGTATTCACTCACCGAGTATACCCCCGGCATTTTCATTTGTGCATTTAGAATTGGGATAAAAGTTTATCAAAGATACTACAATTACTCCTCATTAGTGTCCATTGAACACTAAATCTTTTAATTGATAAAAAATCTATAATCGAATTGGTTTGATAATAAGTATGTTATATATACCAGGAAAATTTCATGCCAGATTATTTGCCTACCCAAGTATAGAAATCATGGACAATTAGCAGGGTGTTTTCTCGGTAAAAACCCGTAGGTTCTATTTTTTTCTTTACCGCATTTATACATACCTCGTCTTCCCGTAGCCATTTCCAAAGTGCCCGGCTGATCTTTACAAAACGTCCCAGGTCATATGGACCAGGTGGATTTAAACTCCCTACTTTTTCCAAACAAGCTCGAAGAGATGGATAGTGAAGCAGGGTATATTGCTCAGGAAATTGGAAAGCCAGGTATAAGAAGATCATCTCATTATTGTCGTGGTAATGATTGTTTTCAATACTTACTTTTTTACTGCTTTTATATTCCTTTAGCATCTCATCGCAAAAAAACTTGAATAGACTGATCCGGTTGTCGATTTCTTTTTCCTCGTCAAATAGTGCTTGAAAAGCTCGCCGGGAAAAATTCGGTTGGGATCGGATCAGCTTTAACATCATTTCCTTTGGGAAAAAATTTTCCCGATTCCATAAACGACGTGATTCCTGGCTTTGCAGGCTTTTATCATAGGTGGCAGCCAGGTCAGGAGCTTCAGTGTCCCAGTTAACTTGCCAGTGATGGAGTGCCTCCCAGCAGTGAAGATTGGGAATGTCCCTGGATTGTTGTAGCCAGGAGGTGTACGCTTGGATCGCCTCTTTGAGTTTTTGTACATTCATAAACTATATAATGAACAAGGGTAATTTTTAGCAAAATTAAAATAAAAATCCAAGGTTGGAACTATCCCTTATTTAGGGCTGTTAAAAGCCATATTATAATTGAACACCCAGAACCAAATTAAGTCATGTTAAAACATCTTACTCGGCAGTACACAAAATCTTTTCGGGGGCTCTCTCCTGAAATTTGGTGGTTATCTTTAATTACGCTGATCAATCGGTCAGGTACTATGGTGATTCCTTTTCTTACGGTCTATTTGACTACTCAGCTCCACCTCACTATGGGAGAGGCTGCAACTATAATGAGCGTCTTTGGTGCAGGGTCATTGTTAGGAACTTATTTGGGCGGCCACCTTACGGACCGGTTTGGTTATTATAATGTTATGTTCTGGACCTTATTATCCAGTAGTGTATTTTTCTGGGTGCTGATTTGGATTAAAACATTCTGGCTTTTTTGTCTTGCTATTTTTGCCTTGGCAGTAGTAGCGGATGCATTCCGTCCGGCTAACCTTGCTGCTGTTGCCGCCTATAGCAAACCCGAAAATCGTACGCGTTCGCTTTCACTGATTCGGTTGGCGATCAATATGGGCTTTGGCGTCGGTCCTGCCATTGGCGGATTGATGGCTTATTACTGGAGCTACGATTATTTGTTTTGGGCAGATGGATTGACTTGTGTTTTTGGAGCCCTGTTATTTCGTCAGGTACTAGCACCAAAAAAGATTAAAGAAAAGAAGGATGAGATTAAAGAAGTGGATAAGGTAAAAAAAGCGGTCTTATCACCTTTTAAAGATCCGGTATACATGCGGTTCTTGCTGTTTGTGTTACTGAATGCCATCGTATTTATGCAACTGTTTTCAACCATTCCGGTTTTCTTCAAAACAGAAATGCATTTTGATGAGGATACAATCGGCATATTAATGGCCACGAACGGATTATTGATTGCCGTGCTTGAAATGCCTATCGTTTACGGATTAGAAAAAAGATATAGCAACTTAGTTCTGGCTGGGATAGGTACGGCATTGATTGGGATATCTTATTTAATCTTTAACTGGTTGCCGGTATGGCTCCTTGTAGCCATCTTGTCTGTTGTACTTGTTACTATCGGCGAAATCCTCATGATGCCTTTCGCTAATGCTTTTGCCATGAATCGCTGTAACGATGCTAACCGTGGTCAATACATGGCCGCATACGGAATGTCGTATTCCTTAGCGTTTATCATCGCTCCAACTTTTGGGATGCGGATGGCAGAGCAATTTAGTTACGCTACACTTTGGTATGTTCTGGGGGGATTCACCTTGTTGGCTACCTGGGGGTTTGTGATGATGGGACGTCAGAGAATAGATTCCGAGGAAGCACTGGTAAAAGAAGAGGTGGAAATGAGTTTTTGAAAAGTTGAGGGTTTTTATTCCGTTGGCGAAGCGTTGACAAATAAAAACCCTCAAAACTTTTTATCTTATTCTTTGCACAATCCAAAAAAACGGCTTACTTTTGATTTATGTTTTTATGCAAAACGACATATCTTTTCTCATCTATTGACGCAGCAGCCCGCCGCGTTCGTCGTTTTCGTGCTCGCCCTTAGGGGCGTACATCCTACATATAACCCATCCAGGGGAGTGCTTCCCCGTCTGTTTCTACCAAATAAGATCTAATTATTTTTAGCTTAGTTAAAACGTAGTATTTTTAATATTATAGTTTTTCCCGGGAATTGTTCCTGCTTGGGTCGTGCACCCGGATGAATACCAATTCTTTCATTAAGCTACATCAAGTAAACCTTACATCATATAGCACGTTTGTAAAATGATTTTGCAACGAATGTAATTTTATTGTTTAAAATTAAGAAAGTGGATTCAAATTTTATCATAGACAATGCCCAGCCAGTACACTTTCCCTGTGCGGAATTACTCTGTAAATTGTATGAGGTCTCCGCTCAGGAACGAGGTACTGGCATCGCGCGTCGCTCTCCGGAATACATCAGAGAAAAGATTGCTGAGGGCAAAGCAGTTATCGCTTTTTCTCCCGACGGAGAGCTCGCCGGCTTCTGCTATATTGAAACCTGGAGCCATTCTCGCTATGTCGCTAATTCCGGGCTAATCGTCGCCAGCAAATTTCGCGGACAAGGATTAGCCAGAGCGATCAAGGCCAAAGTCTTTAAATTGGCTCGAGATAAATACCCAAATGCCAGGGTCTTTGGAATTACCACTAGCCTGGCCGTTATGCGCATTAATTCTGACCTTGGCTACCGGCCGGTTACCTTTTCCGAATTAACTCAGGATGAAACCTTCTGGAAAGGCTGCCAAACTTGCCCGAACTATGATATCCTGCAACGCAACGAAAGGAAACTCTGCCTTTGTACCGGTATGCTTGCTCCTTCAAAAGCTGAGTTTGAATCCTCCCAGGTCATTAATTCAAATTCTCCCAGGGTAGTTGAAAATAAAACGGATTCAAAATGAATTTAACCATCCTTTCCTGATTGACATTAAATCACCACAGATGTTTAAAGGATTAGAAATTTCTAACAATTGAGGGTGAAGCCTTTTTAATACAAATATTTATCATGAAAAAAGTAGCCTTAGCATATTCCGGAGGCCTCGACACCTCCTTCTGTATTCAATACCTTTCCCAGGATCAAAACTGTGAGGTGCATGCGCTTACTGTTAATACGGGCGGTTTCTCTCAACAAGAGTTACACGAGATGGAACAGCGCGCTTATGCCCTTGGCGCTAAAAGCTTCCAGGTTGTTGATGCCGTCCAAACCTATTATGATCAATGTATTCGTTTTTTGCTTTACGGTAACGTGTTACGAAATCAAACCTACCCGCTTTCTGTCTCTGCGGAACGGGCTTTTCAGGCCATGGAAGTTGCCAGATTTGCTAACGGGATCAAGGCGGATGCAGTGGCGCATGGAAGTACGGGGGCAGGTAACGATCAGGTTCGTTTTGACCTGGCATTTCTTATCCTCGGCCAGAACCTGGAAATCATTAGTCCTATCCGGGATTTGCAGTTATCCCGGGAAGCTGAGGTGAAGTACTTACAGGAAAGGGGATTTGATTTTAACTGGGAGAAAGCCAAATATTCCATCAATCAAGGGCTTTGGGGAACCAGTGTCGGAGGCGTAGAAACGCTAACTTCTCACCAATCTTTGCCCGAAGAAGCCTGGCCTAGTCAGTTAAGCCAGGAAAAGGAAATGACTGTAAATATATTGTTTGAAAAAGGGCAACCCGTTGGCTTGAATGATGAGAAATATGGCCATCCAACGGAACTAATCAAAGCCCTGCAACAACTGGCCGCTTCCTATGCGATCGGAAGAGATACACATGTAGGGGATACGATTATCGGGATCAAAGGCCGGGTCGGTTTCGAAGCCGCCGCTCCCATGATTTTGATCAAAGCACATCAATTACTGGAAAAACATGTGCTAACCAAATGGCAGCAATACTGGAAAGAACAACTGGGGAATTGGTATGGAATGTTACTCCATGAAGGCCAATTTCTCGATCCGGTGATGCGAAACATTGAAGTTTTTCTGGAAGATACCCAACAAAGTGTTAGCGGGTCGGTAGAAGTCAGGTTGCTACCTTATCGGTTTGAACTGATCGGTATCAAATCTCCATATGATCTGATGCAATCTCGTTTTGGTAGCTATGGCGAAATGAACCTTGCCTGGACCGGAGAAGAGGCGAAAGGGTTTATAAAAATCATGGCAAATCAGAACCGTATTTATCAATCGGTTCAACAAGTTGCCAATAAAAAAGAGGAAGTATTATGATCAGAGCAGGAATAATAGGTGGGGCTGGTTATACCGGCGGCGAACTTATTCGGTTGTTGTTACAACATCCGCAAGTGGACCTGAGTTTTGTCCATAGCCGGAGCCAGGCCGGAAAACATTTACATGATGTCCATCCGGATTTGCTGGGCGATATTGACCTGTACTTTAGTGACCAATTTTCGGTAGAGGTAGATGTGATTTTTCTCTGTATGGGACACGGTCAGTCAAAAACTTTTTTGGCAGAAAATAATGTACCGTCTACAACCAAGGTCATTGACCTGAGCCGTGATTTTCGACTCAAATCTCCCGAGCATAATTATGTCTATGGCCTGCCAGAACTTAATCGTCGATCCATTCAACAAAGTAACCGCATTGCTAATTGTGGCTGTTTTGCAACCGCTATCCAGCTGGCTTTGCTGCCTCTGGCTAAAGCAAAACTATTGCGTCAGCCTGTTCATGTGCAAGCGTTGACAGGGTCTACTGGTGCAGGTGTGAAGCCGGTTGAGACGACTCATTTTAGTTGGCGAAATAACAATATTTCCGTCTATAAACCTTTTCGCCATCAACATATGGATGAGATTCGGCAGAGTTTGAAGCAACTGCAAACAGAGGAAGTGGCGCCCATTCATTTCTTGCCGGTCAGAGGTGATTTTCCGCGAGGTATTTTTGCTACGGCTTATACGAAGTTGGCGCAAAGTGAAGCGGAGCTGCAAGAGCTGTATCGCGAATTTTATCAGGATGAACTTTTCGTTTGGCTTTCTGACACAAACCCCTCACTCAAGTCAGTCGTCAATACAAACAAGTGTATTTTATACGGCAAAAAAATTGATGACCAATGGCTCGTCATCAGCATGATCGATAATTTATTAAAAGGGGCTTCCGGACAGGCCGTACAGAACATGAATTTAATGTTCGGACTGAATGAAAAGATGGGACTTCAATTAAAGTCTATCGTTTACTAAGTTTACCCTAACAGGTTTTTGGACTTATCATTAAACTAAAAAAAATGAAACTTTTCGATGTATACCCTCTTTTCAACGTAGCTCCGGTCAGAGGCAAAGGTTGTCATGTCTATGATGAGTCCGGGCAGGAATATCTTGATTTTTATGGTGGACATGCAGTAATCTCAATCGGGCATAGTCATCCACATTTTGTCAAACGGATAAAAGAGCAGGTAGAAAAACTGGTGTTTTATTCGAACTCCGTGCAAAATAATTTGCAAATAGAGTTGGCGGAAAAACTAGGTAAACTTTCCGGATTGGATGGCTATCAGTTGTTTCTCTGTAACTCCGGTGCTGAGGCCAATGAAAATGCGCTAAAACTAGCGTCTTTCAAAAATGGCCGTACCAAAATCGTTGCCTTTAATCGTGGGTTTCATGGCCGGACTTCCGCTGCGGTAAACATCACCGATAATGAAAAAATAAAGGCGCCTTTGAACAAGGGTTTTGAGGCACTATTTTTTGATTTGAATGATCTGGAAGGAGTGGAAAAGGTACTGAAACAGGAGGATGTTTGTGCGGTGATCATCGAGGGGGTGCAGGGTATCGGTGGTATCTATATTCCTCAACCAGAATTTTTACAAAGCCTGCAAACCCTTTGTAGAAAACATGGTACCGCTTTGATCCTGGATGAGGTCCAATCCGGTTATGGTCGTACCGGCGCATTCTTTGCTTTTCAGCATGCCGGAATAGAACCTGATTTGATTCCCGTCGCTAAAGGTATGGGGAATGGTTATCCCATTGGTGGTGTCCTCATTCATCCGGATTATAAAGCCAGCTATGGTTTGCTGGGTACGACATTCGGCGGTCATCACCTTGCTTGTGCTGCCGGATTAGCTGTGTTGGAAGTTTTGGACAAAGAGAATTTATTGCCTCATGCGGATCAGTTAGGAAAGTATCTGAAAGCTCAATTGGAACTCATTCCCGGGATAACGGAAGTGCGTGGCCAGGGGCTTATGATCGGCCTGTCTTTTCCGATGCCGGTTGCGGAACTTAGAAAGCATTTATTATACGAAGAGAAAGTCTTCACCGGCTCTGCTAAAAGCGCAAACGTAATGCGATTGTTACCGCCGCTCAATGTCCAGAGAAAGGAAGTCGATTGTTTTTTGGAAAAACTTGCACAAGCGGTACGCCAATTCTCTTCGGTGACGATTTGAGTTTTTTGATGCAGTAAGTGGTTTAATTTCGTGAACTACTTATATCTAACAATAATTTTTACTGTGCTATCACAATACCACAATCCATGAAAAATTTTATCACACTCAATGACGTCGAAAATCCAGAAGGACTGTTGAAGAAAGCCATTGACTTCAAAATTACTCCATTTTCCCAACAACAAATTGGGAAAAATAAAACCCTGGTGATGGTTTTCTTTAATCCCAGTCTGCGTACCCGCCTGAGTACCGAACGTGCGGCCCAAAACCTGGGAATTGCTGTCATGAGTATGAATGCAACCCAAGGGTGGCAACTCGAATTCGAAGATGAAGTTATTATGGATGGCGATAAAGCCGAACACATTCGGGAGGCCGCTGCCGTCATTAGCCAGTATGCCGACATTATCGCTGTGCGGACTTTTCCTTCTTTGACCAATAAAACATCAGATTATCAGGATCGCATTATTCGTAAGTTTCAGGAGTTTGCCAGTGTCCCGGTAATTAGTTTAGAATCGGCTATCCGTCATCCTCTGCAATCTTTGGCTGACTGGCTGACCATTGAGACGTTTAAAAAAGTAGACCGGCCAAAGGTTGTACTCAGTTGGGCGCCTCATCCCAAAGCACTTCCACAAGCTGTTGCAAATTCATTCCTGGAGTGGATGTGGCAGGCCAAAGTGGAGTTGAGCATCACTCATCCGGAAGGGTATGACTTAGCTCCGGAATTTGCTAAAGATATTCCCGTTTACCATGACCAAAACGCCGCTTTGGCGGATGCAGATTTTGTTTACGTAAAAAACTGGTCAAGCTATTCTGATTACGGTAAAATTAAGTCAACCGATCCGTCCTGGATGATTACCCCGGAAAAAATGGCCAGGACTAACAATGGCTATTTCATGCACTGCTTGCCTGTTCGCCGTAATGTTGTGGTTGCGGGTAAAGTGTTAGATAGCAATCGTTCACTCGCCATAGAACAAGCCAATAATCGAACTTATGCAGCTCAATCAGTGCTGTGGCATTGTTTACAAGACTTGCTTTGAATGGGTTGTTCTCTTTAAGGCTAATCAAAATAGATACTCATGGAAAGACCACAAATAAGCATTGTTAAAGTTGGAGGTCGCGTCGTCGAAGTAGCTGAAAATCGCCAAAGGCTCATCGAAACCTTTGCCCAGGTAAAGGGCTCAAAGATCCTTGTACATGGTGGAGGTAATCAGGCTTCGGTACTTAGCGAAAAAATGGATATCCCAATTCGGATGCATCAGGGTCGTCGGATCACTGATGCTGCTACCATGGAGGTCGTGACGATGGTCTATGCTGGGTTGATCAATAAAACACTGGTCGCGGAAATGCAGGCCTGTGGTATCAACGCACTCGGACTTAGCGGAGCGGATCTCAATAGTATTCTGTCAGAAAAGCGACCGGTTGGAGAAGTTGACTATGGCTTTGCGGGGGATGTTAAACAGGTAAATGCTAAGGCCATCGGTGCATTGTTGCAAGCGGATATTTGCCCTGTCTTTTGTGCGATTACCCATGATGGTTCAGGGCAGCTACTCAATACAAATGCCGACACGATCGCTGCCTGCTTAGCTAAAACCATGAGCGGCTATTTTAATGTGCGCCTTTATTTATGCCTGGACAAACCAGGTGTGCTGGATAAACAAGGTGCATTGATTCCCCTCCTTGATCAAACCTCGTATCGGGAGCTAAAGGAGCAATTGGTCATCCGGGATGGCATGATTCCCAAGCTGGATAATGCCTTTTCAGTGGTAGAAAAAAGTAGTGCCCAGGTTTATATCTGTAATGTGAGTAATATGGTGAAAAATGGAGGGACAGAGATTTTGCGATAACCTATGACCCTGGCTGCTTATTAGCCACAACTATTTTTTATCAATGATTAGTAAAAAATTCAATACAAATGATGACTACACTCAAACCAGTTTCAGTTGATTCAA